>JBEEMN010000038.1:0-8273 GCA_041192625.1 Armatimonadota bacterium | reverse complement strand
TTAGAGCTGCAAGCATATTGCCTTTATCCGGACCGCCCTCGGGTGTCGTGACCGCTACCTCACCGACATACACCGGCTTTTGCTTCCGGTCATAGTTGTCGTAGAAGTTGAAGTTACCAAAGAACCAGCTCGGAGAGTTGTAGTAGTGCTCATCGATAAGGTCGAACTCGGCATTCGGGATGTTGTAGTCGGCAATCGTCGTGAGGTTTGGGAACAGCCGGTGAACTTGTGCGTAGACCATTTTGTAGCGGGTCTCGTACTCAGGACCGACATTTTCATTGCCAATCTCAACCAGCGGATTTGCAAATGGTGCAGCATGGCCAGCATCCGCGCGCTTGCTGCCCCACTCGGATGTCGGATCGCCAATCGCATATTGCAGGAAGTCGATATTGTCATCGATGACCCAGCTCATACTCGCAAGCGGAACATGTTGGGGATTGCGATAGATACAGGTTTGGCCTGCAAACCCAACCCACATCGGCTGCGCTTTGAGGTCCTCGCAGAACTGCAGGTACTCCAGTGCGCCCATTCCGTGCGTTCGTCGGTAGTTCCAAGCATTCCAGCGCTCGTACCGTTCCTCAACCGGCCCGATGCCATCCTTCCAGCGGTACGTCATCTCCGGCGAGCCGCCTTCAACCACACAGCCACCCGGGAAGCGCACAAAGGCGGGTTTCATGTCGGCAATCATTTTGGCGATGTCGCTACGCAGGCCATTGGGGCGGTTGTTCCAAGTTTTGACCGGGAAGCAGCTGACATAGTCGATGTCAATCGTTCCCTTGGATGGCAGCTCCAGCGTGAGAAGCGCATTGTCAATGGTCTTTTTCGCCGTGATGGTTCCTTCGATGCGGGTCCAGCCGTTGCCAACCGATGTTCCTGACACCGTTGATGTCACTGCATTGCCATAGCGGTCATCGCCAATAATTCGTACTTTGCGGGCATCCCCAGTCGTGGAGCGGATATGTGCCACGACTTTGTACGATGCGCCTTTGCGGAAGCCGACGCCCCAGAATCCTGTGTTACGGACGGCCGCGGGCTTACCCGTGCCCGCCGGCTGTGTCACATTAACGCGCAGATGGTAAGGCGAATTCTTGTTGAGTCCCGTGACAGGCACAACCCACCACTCCGCCTTGCCACCGCGGAGATCAAGCTGCCAGCGGGGGACCGTGCCAGGCTTTACATTGAAGCCGCTATCCCAGCCAGCATCGGAAATCCACTTGTCACCAACCTTCTTGAAGCCTTCCGGAGGACGGCTGTCTTCAAATGCCCGATTAGCAATCATTTCTCCGTAGAGACCACCATCCACGCCGTGGTTAATCTCCTCAAGGAAGATGCCATACATGTTTTTGTTGACGGTGTGACCCGGTTTGTCGGCTTGGATATTTACCGTTACATCCTGTGCGTTGACACTGGATGCGGCGAGCAGGCTGACACTGAGTGCGGATGCGAGTAAGGCGGTTTGTCGAAACATGGATGCTCCCGGTGGTGATTACACAGCAGTGTGCAACCTGATACGTTTTGCATATTATTCCGCAGCGGTGTCATTTGTATTGTATGCTGTAACGAAATCATTGCAGAATCCTACGATGAGCATAAGTGAACTAGTCCCACAGATTGAAGTCAGAGCCTTCGGTGCGCGTAGACGCGAATCGGATGGTTTTGCTGTAGATCGCCCAAATGGGTTTCACGAAACGATTTGGGTCCGCCTCCACGATCACATGCAGCTGCGTATCGGTAACACTGCATTTACCGTCCAGCCTGGCACCGTCATTCTCATTCCACCCGGCACACCGCACTGGTACACATCGGTGTCTGGATCCTGGTGCAATGACTGGCTCCATATCGTCGGTTCAGATATCGAGGATGTTTGCAGAATCATGGGACACCCGATTGGTGAGCCATTTCTGCCGATTGAAACATCCTACGTTAGCCCACACTTCGAAACGATCGCACGTGATCTCGCCCGCAAGGATGACATGGGGAAATCACTCGCATCCATCGCAGTCCTCTCACTCCTCGTTCGGACAGTGGCTGCCTGCAATATGCCGGATACACCATGGTCCGCTGCCGAGGCAGTGCACCGGCCAGCCTTTGACCGCCTGCGTCAGCGGATGCTCGCGAATCTTGACCACCCATGGGACATCGCAAACCTCGCCCGCGAAGTCCATCTCGGCGTCAGCCGATTCTCAGAGCTTTATCTGCGCTTCTACGGCGTCTCGGCGATTGAGGATCTCCTGCAGGCCCGTATCCGCGCCGCAGAGTCTCTCCTCACGAATGCAAGTCTGACAGTCAGCGAAGTTGCCCTACGCACCGGATTTGCCAGCCACGCATACTTCAGCCGCACCTTCCGCGCACGCGTCGGCATTTCACCTATGGAATACCGCCGTCGCGGCCTGCTCTCCTAGTCGCAGCGCGCCCAGTCGGCATCATCTATAATCGCTTGCATCTCAGCCTGCGAGAGCCCCAGCTTCTCTGCTGCAGCAATCACATCCGAGAGGTTCGCAGGGTACATCCCAGCCTTGGATGCATCCGCAAGCCCAGCGATATTCCAAGGTGCAATCGCATCCGCCGCCGTACACTCTCCCGCGAGATACGCATCAAAACCCTGCCAGAAGGCATCGTCTCCAGATAGAAGCATTTCCGGGGCCAGCGCACGCTTCCCGATACGCCGGCAAATTTCTGACCAGGATGCCGCGGCAAAATAAAACATAGCGACATCGGTAAAGCGCTCAAAGTCCGAAAATGCTGCAAAGTTTGCGCTGATGTACCGGGCGACACAGCTGATGTCGCGTTGCACGGCGGCTTCATACACCGAAAGGTCATTTTCAGAAACTGTCCCGCTCAATATCAGGGGAGCCAAACGCTCAATCCCGAGTAATGTCAACGAGAAACCCGTTGAGTACAACGGATCAATAAATGCTGCTGCACTTGGTAGAAATGCCCATGGAGCTGTAGCGTTCACACCGGCAACGCGGTCAAGCCGAACGGGCAGCGGGTCAGCCTGCATCCACGGAAGGACACGTGTCGCCCCGGCAAACTGCTTTTGCACAGCCGGCATTCGGGCTAGTAACCGCTCCCATCCGCCATCATCCAAAAGGCTTACTTCATCGGAGAGCCAGCGCTCAACCGATACGCCCGCACTCACACGATTGTCATCAAAGCGAAGCATCCACATCCACCCACCCGGGAAAACATGGTGCAATGCCGACCAATCCACAGGGTAGGGAGCACTCTCAGGCGCGCCTAGCTCCTGGACATCCGCTGCCAACGCAACGCCATCAAAGTGGGAATACAGTGCGACCGTGTCCGGATAGCCAGAAAAAGCCGTGGCTTTTGCGCCGACATGATCTGCAAGCGCCGCTGTCCGGCCACCGGCATCTACAAGAAATCCGGCATTAATGGTCGCTTCATCGCCATTTTCATATTGGATGGCGACGCGCCAGCGGCCATTTTCACAAGGGGTGGCATCAAGCACCGATGTCCGCTCGGCGTAGTGCACACCTAGTCCGATGGCTTGTTGACATAGCCAGGAATCGACATCCGAGCGAAGCCAGTGTGTATCCGCGCAGCTGTTCCCTGGGCTTGCCGCGACGGCGAGCGGCCCTCGAACACCCGCACCGCTTCCATCCGCAGGGTGACCGTAATACGTAAAGCCACGCTTTAACCCAACACCAACATCCGGGATATTGGCCTTCCAAGCACCCCACGTCGCGAGGTGGTTAAGATGTGGCAGGTCATACGCTTGCGCAAACTGCTCAAGCAGCAGGTTGGTCAGCGGGGATGTACTCTCGCCCATCGCGAAGCGTGGATGCGAACCACGCTCGACGAGGGCAACTTGCTTTCCGGATTTCGCCAGAATTTGCGCGAGGAGCGAACCACCAAAGCCCGCCCCGACAATCAAGACATCCACCTGCGCTGGAATCATCACCACCACCTATCCCGGAAGAAGAATCCGGCTGCAGTGCTCACATGTTGCCAGAACCAAGCCATCGGTGACAGCATTCACGGTCGTCCCGTTTACCATCACACCGCAGGCCGTGCAGGTCCTGTCCCATGTCATATGTGCAGCGCCAGCTCCGCCCTTGCGCTCACGAATCAGCTCGTACTTTTTGATGAGCACCTTATCGCCGATGGCTGCGACCAACGGCTTACGCTTAGGCTCTAGCGCCTTGATTTCGGCCAGTAACTCAGCCTCACGCTTGGTGTTCGTGTCCTTCAATGTACGGTAAGCACGGGCAATCTTCGCGACTCCGATTTCCGCCGACTTAGCAGCCTTTTCAGCCACTGCGGTGGCTTCCATATGGACCAGCAGCTCTTCCTCTAGGGTTGCTTTCTGGCGTCCAAGAGCATCGATGCCAGCCTGGAGGTCTTCAAGCTCACGCGGGCTGGTGACTTTGCCGGAGTACAGCTTGTCCGATGTTGACTTAATCTTTTCTTCTACGCTTGCGAGGGCAAGCTCGGCATCCTTTTGAGCGGCAGCAAGGACATTGGCCTCCGCACGGAGCCTGTCTGCTTCTGGCTTGCTAACGCGATAGCTGGATGCGAGGGTGGTACCCGGATCCAATGCCGCTATTTGTTGTCTACGTCGGTCGATCTGGACATCTATTTCCAGTAACGCCCCCAATCCACGCTGTGCATCCCTGAGGCTCATCACTGACTCCTGTATCTATCTTTTACGCCGAGAAGAGACCCGCTTTATCATGTACGGCACCATTTGGATGTACATATTCATGCGGGCGATGGTTCCTCTGATGATGCCGAGCTTTAGTTCCTTAGTAGGGTGGCTGACATCCCGAAGAATTACGGTTGAACATGGCACGCCCGTGGCGAGCACATGGTTTGTGATAGCAAGCTCGACGCCGTAGCGCGCGTTTGCCACATTGGGGACATCAAGGAAGAGGCGGCGCAGAATGCAGCGCTGTCCACTAATATTGGGCACAAGAATCTGTGCGAGCGTTGTCCAGAACTGGCCGCCGCGGAACACGCCAAGCGTCATGTCCGCCTCGCCTGCGATAACGCCAGCGGTCATATTCTGTACCATTTCGACGCTAAGACCCACCAGGTCGGCATCCAGAAAGAGCACAACCTCGGCATCCGTCTCACTCGCACCGCGGTGCATTGCGGCGCCTTTTCCAGCATTCGCTGGCATATCGAAGACCCGCACCTGCTTTGGAGCCGTCTTTGCGAACTGCCGCGCGACGTTTGCTGTGTCATCCGATGATGCATCATTGACAACGATGATCTCGCTGACATTCCCTGCCTGTACCAAAACATTGAGCACGCCCAGAATTCGGGTGCTCTCGTTATAGGCCGGGATGACTGCCGTACACCTCACTTAGGCGCCTTCCACGTGCCATTTTCATAGGATTCGGCTCGCTTTTCGGCTGCTTCGATGCGCTTTCGTGTCAGAGGGTGGGTGCTCAGGAATGCAAGTTTTTCGTTAGACTTCGCTGCTGAATCCTGCATTTTTGTAAACATTGACGCCATACCGCGTACGTTATATCCTGCCGCGACAAGATACTTGAAACCGTACTCATCGGATTGGGACTCATCCCCACGGCTAAACTCCCTGTCTTTGAGGCTTAGCGTAAGGCCGACAACGGAGCGGACATCGGCGTTTGAGCGGCCAAACAGTATTCCCGCGACGCCTTGCTTGACAGCGGCATCCGAAAGCTGCTGCGCAGAATGGCGCTTTACAATATGGCTGACTTCATGGGCAATGACGCTAGCAAGCTCATCATCCGTTGTCGCCAGCTGCAGCAAACCCGTGTTGAAATACATCGGCCCACCAGGAACAGCGAATGCATTTATCTCATTATCCTTGATGAGGGTAACAGAATAGGGAACATCCCAGTCCTTGCGTGCGGCATCAATGATCGGGAGTGCAACACGCTGGAGGCGCATCAGCATAGGACCCGAGCGCACCACCATCGCGCCCTCTTTGCTCTTGTTGAACTCAGTCACAAACTGCGTGCCCATTCGGATTTCATCCGTGCGGGAGTAAATGTTTCGCACACGGCGGCATCCAGTGGATGTCAGCAAAACCACGGCGAATAAACTTGCGAAAAGTACTTTCGAATGTTGCATCACTTTGATGTTCCCTTCGATACAGGGGGAGCGGTTGCACCACCACCCCGAATTTGATTTTCGATGCCTGCGAGCTGCCTGCGAATGGCCTTGACAGCATTCGGGTCGACCGCTGGCATCCGGCTGATACGTGCTAATGCATCCAGCGCCTTTGTGGATTCATCCTGAGCGATTCCCATATTCCCCTTCGTGACAGCAATCCGTGCACGCTCAACATGCGCCGTTGCGGTATCGAGTTGAACCTGCCAGTCGGCGACGCCGATGCGCGGAAGCTCGGGCTTGCGTATGGACGGGATGCGAATGGCGGGAATCATCGTGGATGACCGGATCCCCAGCTGCTGTTCAAGATGAACAACCCGCTGTAGGAGCTGCCACGTCATAAAAGCGTGAACGCCAGTGATTATGATTACAATGCCAAGCAGCACGGAGCCGCCGGCTCCTCCACCAGAGCGCCGCTTCATGGGTTTATCTTATCCGAAACGGCATCCGGGCGGGCATGTGCCGACTTCCCGGCGTGGAGGTTGTGCATCCTGTCCTTGAGCTTGAGCTCAAGGGCAAAGCGTTGCCTTTCAAGACCACAAATGGCTGTTCCAATCGGACCGCGGGTCAGCAGCAGACGCATATTCAAGCGGTCGATGGCTCCCCAGCGGTACTTGTAAGGCTCATTTCCACGTAAAAAGTCAAACGTATGTGACTTGTCGACACTGACCGCGTGCAATATCGCCGCCCGCGTCGCAAGCATCCCGGGCGACCACTTGTGGTACTCCTGATCAAACCCACCGAGATAGTAAATGGTCGTCCCACCGGATGTCATGCAGTAAATGGCCGCGATGACCTTGTCATCCACGGAAAGCGTATGAAGCCGTAGAAGCCCCGCATTCAGGAGTCGCTGAGAGACATCCGTGAACCACTCTTTGTGCGCATTTCCCGCAAATAGCCCCGGCATCCAGCGGCGGCGCCACCGATCTTGGTGTAAGCGAATGCAGGCATCGATATCGCCTTCAAGGCTGTCCTGATCGGCGATTCGGTACGTCACTTCCGATGCTTGTTTCCGTAGCGCCCGGTCAGCGTAGTTCAGGTTTTGCCGCAAGCGCTTTGGGATCGCAAGCTGTTGCTCTTCGACGGTAGGTGCGAGTGCGAGAACGGGACACGCCTCGCCATCCTCCATCGCACCGCGGAACGCTCTGCCAAGCGGACCGTGCGGATGGCACTGGCGAAAGAAAACTGCCGGAGCCTGTTCTGAAATGGCATCGATCAAGTGGTCAATCGTCGTTGGAGGAGCATCTGGTGACACCGCAATATCGAGGTAATCGCTGACACCATCCCCGATGGGAACCAGAACCCCGGGGCCTGTTCGCTTGAACGCCGCTGCCGCTACGGGAAGATCATCACTGCCGCGGAGCATGAGCCCAACAAACATCCCACGAGGAACACGGTCGATGTTAGCGCCAACCCATGCCCAGCGCTGCATCGCCGTCGCACCCGGTGTTTCCGCAGCCCACTTGTCCCATTTTTCTGCAATGAGCGTGGAAAATGCGGCAGCATCCGTAATGCGCTCGATACGAAATGTCAAAACTACGCTGACTCCGGTAGAAACGTCATCAGCTGCACACCGGTTGGTGCAGAGTAGGCACCACGCACTTGAAGGAGGTGAATATCGCTGTTACGTGCTTTCCAGCCGTAGAGCAGCTGTGTCACAGTTGTTGATGAAGGCGATACTAAAACCAGAGCCGTCCGACCAGCGACTACCGGAAGTGCCGCAGCAAGGAGGCGACACACACTCGCTTCATCGCGCGCATGTGCTGGGCCAAGGGTGCAGTTTGCGATGTGGTTTGTCACATTAATCGCCCCGAGAAGAGTGCCATCTGCTGCGACATCTACAAAGACCGTACAATGCTCGACCTCAATGAAGTGTGACCAGTCTGCAGGGCGATAGCTTCCCGTTAGAGCCCGCTCGAGCGCTGCGATTGCCGGTACATCTGTTATGTTTGCAAAGCGAACACCGCTTGTGTCAATGCCATCCGTCAGACGTGCCGGGTCCGCTGGAACATTCAACAACATGTCCTGAAACACTTGGCGCGCGACAAACCCTTGCCGGTGATACAGGCTGTAGGAGTCCATATTGGATGCCGAGCTCACGAGGCGCAAGGGGATGCCACTGGCATCGGCGATGGCGCAGGCTTCCCGCA
>JBEEMN010000037.1:0-8332 GCA_041192625.1 Armatimonadota bacterium | reverse complement strand
TGCCAGATGACAGTGCAGGGATTGTCCGCTTGGAATCGACGTTCAAGCTGACCATGCCACCTTGACGCTCTTTGGTCCACACGACGGGGCCTTCGGCGACAAAGCGGGAAACCAGGTCACGCGCAACGGTGAGGAGTCCACCGGGGTTGCCCCGGAGGTCAAAGACCAGTGCCTTCATCCCTTGCGTCTGCAGCTTTGCAATCGCGGCCGCAACCTGAACATCCGCTTGCTCAGTAAACTGATCAAGCTTTACATAGCCGATGCCGTTCGCAGAATCCAACATCCAAGAGTCGACCACTGGACTTGTAACAATGGCACGAACCAAGTCCACATCAAATGGCTTGCTTCCCTTACGCTCAATCGTCAGGCGGACCTTTGTGCCGGGCTCACCCTTGATACGCTTGATGACATCATCTAGGCGTTGACTTGGAGAAATCACCGCACTCTTGCCATCCACGGCACGGATAAGGTCTCCCGACATTAAGCCCTTGGCCATCGCCGGCGAGTTCGGAATTGGCTCGACAATCAGCGGCTTGTGGTCACGTACATCGAGGCGGGCACCGACACCACCAAAGCTCCCTGATGTCGTTTCCATCTGCTTCTTGAACTCATCCGATGTCCAATACTCGGTGTAGATATCTCCAACGGATGCGACCATCCCCTTGATAGCCATATTATTCAGCTTGTTTGGCCATTCGCGATTTGCCTTTGCATCCTTTGGAGGATTGGCATACTCGGTCATGATGGTGTCACGCACTGCGAGGTAGGTTTCGTATGGCTCGAGAGCGACAGGGGTGCCGGCGCTTGCGGCGGGTAATCGGAATGCCGCAGTCAAGCGCTCGCTAAACAGCGTTGGCATCGCCATCACGGTAGCCACATTTCGGTCGATTGAGCTCTTTCCCTTCAGAGGCTGCATGGCCCCTTGTGAGAATCCAAGCACCAAACCGGTTGTGAGGAATGCACCAATTACGATGATGCGTCGTGGGGTGATGCCTGCCATTACTTGCCACCTCCAAGTGCCTGAACGGCTTTTGTAACCACTGCCGCTGGTGCAACAGATGTTGGAACGGCAACAGTAGGAACCAGTCCTGTTCCAGCCCAGCCGCGTGACTTTCCAGCAAGGGTCCCAACATTAAGCGTGAAGCCGGAGCCATCATCCAATGTATAGAGTCCCTGCAACAGACCATCTCCAAATGTTGTCTGCCCGACCACTGGTGCCTGACGGCGCTCTAGCATACAGAGTGCGAGCGCTTCAGAAACGGATGCAGTCCCGCGGTCGGTGAGCACGGCAACCTTGCCAAGCTTGAGGGCATTGCCCGTCGTCTTGAGCGTCTTTCGGGCGCCTTTTTGACCAATCTCAACGCAGAACGCACCGGGACCAGCGAGGGCACCGGCAACCGACTGGCCTGCTTCGATATCGCCTCCCGGGTTACCCCGGAGGTCAACGATTACATTTTTGCCAACGGAGCCAGCGAGGGCGGCACGGACTTCCTTGCCAGCGGTCTCTCCAAAGAATGGAATCTTCAGGAGCACCGTAGATGCGTTGACAGGTTGAACACTGACCGGCTCAACCTTAGTTTGTGTCAGTGAGACAGGAACATCGATTGACTTTCCAGCGCGAAGCACAGTAATTGTGAAGCGATCCTTTTTGGCAACTGCCTTGGCTGCATCGGACTTTACAGCCGAACGGTCGCCACGAAGCAGCAGCTCGGCATCGCGATACGCCATCCCATTTTCGATCCGGGCCTTGGTGCTCTTGCGAACCTTCTCAACTTCTTCATCGGTGACATCCCGGTCCTGCCAGCGCTGCAATATACGGTTATAGGCAAGCAGCGGGCTATGTCCAAAGACGTAGCGTCCATCCACCTTTTGAACAGCATCGCCAGGCTTCAGACCGGCGAGGGCTGCAGGCGAACCCGCAATCGGCGCGACAACCGTCACACGAAAGTCAGTGAAGCCATCCTGTTTGACGCCACGAATCGTCAAGGCTGCACCGATGCCGTTGAGAATGCCCTTGCCTTCTTGTTCCATCAGCTGGCGGGAAGATGCCTCTACAAAGGTTGAGTGCGGGTCATCTAGGGATGACAGCATCGCACGGACGGCACCATGCGCCATTTTGTTTTTGTCGGGGAGGTTGTCTACAAACTGGGAGCGGACAAGGCCATACACGGTTTCAAAGAGGGAAAACCCTTGGGTCTCAGGTGCACCGGGGGATGCATCCGTTGCGTTGCCCGGGAGTGTAACGGCAGGAAGCTCAGCAACCTGTGTTCCAGTAGCCCGCACGTTACTGATGGCAGTCGTGGGTTGGGGTGCACGAAGGAGGCGTCCAGCAGCGAAGGCAACTCCGAAGCTTCCGGCCAGCCCAAGCGTGATGATGAGTGGGGTCCAACGTCGCATCGCAGCTTTAACTCCTTACCGGTTGGTGGAGGCTATCCTTTGTTAAGAAAGGCCACAACCACTCTGCCGGGTCGGAAATTGTACCACCGTAAGGTTGTGAATTGTTCCCCAGCATTTACATCCCACTCACGCGAATAGACATCTTTTTCACGATCGATGGCCCGCTTAATTTGCGCTTCGGCATTCCGGCGTGATAACTTACCCCTTGCGCCACGGCCTATTTTCGCCCGGTGGTCAATTTAACGTGAGATAAATAAATGAAGCGTACATTTCAACCTAAAAACCGACGTCGCCTGCGTGTGCACGGCTTCCGCGCAAGAATGCGTACCACGGACGGCCGTAACGTCCTCAAGAATCGCCGTGGCCAAGGACGCCATCGCTTGTCTGTATTTGCAAACAAGTAACTTAGCGACCTGACTTCCTTTTTACGCTGATGTTATCGCGCCCGTATCGCTTGACCGAGCGACGCGATTTCGCTACCGTATATAACAGACGCCGCATGGCGCACACTGAGCACCTGACCATTTATTGGATGCAGGACAAACGTGGGCACCGGCGGCGTTTTGGATTTGTTACATCCAAAAAGGTAGGCAAGGCCCACGACCGTAACTTGGTCCGTCGCCGGTTACGTCACGTCTGCGCAGGATGTGTTGAGTCGTTTATCCCAGGCGATTACATTTTTGTAGCCCGTCCAGGAAGCCCTGAGATTTCACAGGATGCACTTGCTCTCGAGCTGTTTTCTGCACGTGAAAAGCTGTACTCGCGTTTGCCGAAGGAACAGTCGACTGCTGCGACTGTTGAACTTGTGAGCGCTGAAACCATCGACGGGGTTGATGCAACATCAGGGGTCAGCGAATCCCCAATCATCGCGGTCGCAACCACGCAAGCAGGAACGGATTCAGATGACCAGCCGGTATCACTACCAGTCCGGATGATCCGTATCTATCAAATGATCTCGCGGAACACGCCATCCACGTGCCGTTACTACCCATCGTGCTCTGAGTTTATGGCGCAGGCGATGATGCGATACGGGACATGGCAGGGACTATGGATGGGTCTGCGCCGTATTACACGGTGCCATCCGTTCGCAAAAGGCGGACATGACCCGGTGCCGTAGTAGAATAGATGCTGTGCCCACGGAATTCCGGTGAGCACCATATAGAGGAAGATTGAATGAAGTTGATGAGTCTCCATCGGGCATGGACAATCTGGACCATTGCATTGCTGGCTATTTTGACCCTTTCGGGCTGTGGCGGCAATGTCTCAATTCCGGATACTCCTGACGCTGCCATCACCGAGGCCCAGAAAAAGGTCAAGGTTGCAGCCGATGCAGAGACCGCAAAGTCAGCCAAGGTAGGCGAGCTCTGGACGGATGCATCCAGCACCTATAAAGCTGTCCAAGATAAGTTCAAAAACTCCGATATCGGATACACAGGCGCTATCGAGTCCGCACGTATCATGTCGGACAAGAAAAAAGAGACTTACAACGCTTGGAAGCAGCTTGATGCGTATCTTCGCAGCACTGAGATGAAGTCTGCAAAGCGCGAAGAAGCACTGACGCTCTTGCTCGAGCTTGAAACCAAGCAAAATGATGTCAATGCGAAAACGCCTTACTTCAAGGTCATGGACACCTTGGTTCGGATTTTCGGCAACAATAAGAAGTTCAGCCCGGTTCTCGCGATTGTATTCATTGCAATCTTCGTAACAGGTATCCTGTGGCCGCTCCGCTACAAGACATTCAAAAATGCCAAGGAGATGCAAAAGTACGCTCCTCAAATCAAGGATTTGAATGAAAAGTACAAAGCGAATCCGGCTGAGCTGCAGGCAAAGATGAAGGAGTTCCAGCTGGAGCATGGTGTCAACCCAATGGGTGGATGTCTCCCAGCGCTGGCACAGATCCCTGTCTTCCTCCTGATGATTCAGCTCATCAACAACTATCAGTTCAGCTTCCGGGATGCGACATTCCTGTGGATTACGCCAGCCTTTGGCGATCTCTCACAGCTGTGGCCCGCCCCCCTCAAGGGTCAGATCGGCCACCACCTCGGTGAGCAGGACATCATTCTTCTGGTTCTGTACGCGGGCACGATGTTCGTGCAGATGAAGCTCAGCCCGCCTCCAACAGACCCGACGCAAGCAGAAAAGCAAAAAATGATGAGCACCACAATGCCAGTCATTTACTTTGTGATGATGCTGCAGTACCAACTTCCCAGTGCATTTGTGCTTTACTACTTCGCATCCAACATCCTTGGTGTGGGACAGCAGTGGCTGATTCAACGTCAGCTCAACGCAGCCGCCGCAGGAACGACCGTGATTATCGAGCCAGGTAAGCCGGCAATCAATGTCAGCAATCCGCTCATAACCGGCAAGAAGAAGAAGAAGTAAGCAGCGGCAAAACGCACAGTACGCATTCATATCAAATGCCGGCGATGGGATGCCGGAATAGAAGGACCACCACAATGGCAGATGTAACGGTTGACACCCTCAAAGAGCGCATTTTCGCTTTTGCCGAGGGCTATGCAGCATCCACCGGCCTCGACCTCGCTGTTTCTGTAACGCGTGACACACCAGATGCGATCACCGTATCGATCGATGGAACCGATGCGGCAAAGGTTGTTGGCAGAGGCTCACGTGTTTTAGATGCCCTCCAGCTGGTAGCCACCACAGCCTGCATCCACCGCGGTGACCCACGTCTGAATGTCCTCTTCGATTCCGAAGGCTATCGCGAACGCCGGGAACAGCTGTTGATTGAAACGGCAAATGACCTTGCTGCGCAGGTTGAAGAAGCTGGCCAGGAAGCTGTCCTTGACCCACTTTCAGCCCTTGAGCGCAAAATTGTTCACAATGCCCTGCTTGATCATCCAAGTGTAATGACCTATTCCGAAGGCCTTGAGCCCAATCGCTATATCGTCATCGCGCCACGTCCAGCACAATGAGCACCCCGATCAACGCACTCAGATCTCTGACATCTGAGCAGATACAAAGTGCCGCAGCGAGAACAGCCGGAAACCCCATCGCACGTATTGCACGGAACGCTGCGGGCAAAACTGATATCCGCTCGGTTGCGCTCAACCGTGACCGTGTTCAAGCGGTCAGCCATGCGTACTCCCATGTCGTCAAGTCAGGGAAGACAACGAGTCAGTTTGCATCCGGACGTTGCTGGCTCTTTGCCGGTCTGAACCTCTTCCGGATGTCGGCTGCTGAGCGTCTGGGACTCGAAGATTTTGAGCTCTCGCAGACCTACCTGATGTTTTACGACAAGCTTGAAAAGTCCAACCTCTTTCTCGAGCAGATTATCGATAATCCACAGCTGGAAGTAAGCTCCCGCCTCCTCGACTGGCTATGTGCTGCACCGCTCAACGATGGTGGTCAGTGGGATATGTTCACCAATCTGATCGACAAGTACGGCGTGGTCCCTAAGCGCATCATGCCCGAGACGTTCTCAAGCTCGAACTCAGTCGTGATGAACCAGCACATCACCCAAAAGCTCCGCCGCGAAGCACAAATGCTCCGTTCAAAGATGCAAAATGGCGATTCTGCGGATGCTATCAAGGCGTACAAAGATGCCGTCATGGATGACATCTACCAGATGCTGACCATCCACCTCGGTGTCCCTCCGACATCGTTTGAGTGGAAATGGGTTAATAAGGAACATAAGTTCCATACGGATGGTGAAATCACACCGCAGCAATTTCGCGATAAGTATTGTCCGATTGACCTGCATGACAAAGCCTGTCTAATCCACTGCCCACAGGCGAGTAAACAAATTCCAGCGCACTACACCGTGGGCTTTCTCGGAAATGTTGCGGGCGGACGGGAAATCTCGTACCTCAACCTGCCAATCGAGACGCTCAAGGCTGCAGCCGTTCAAATGATCCTTGATGGCAAACCTGTCTGGTTTGGCTGCGATGTTGGAAAGCATTTGGACCGTGAACTTGGTGTTCTCGATCTCAATCTCTTCGATACAGAGCTCCTCTATGGGACCGAGCTGCTGCAAGAGAAAGCGGCAAGGCTTGACTATGGGCAGAGCCTGATGACGCATGCGATGGTCCTTGTGGGGGTTGATCTCTCCGCTGATGGTAAACCGAAGCAGTGGCGTGTTGAAAACTCATGGGGCGAAGCGGTCGGAGAAGCTGGCTACCTCACGATGACCGATGCATGGTTTGACCAGTACGTCTACGAAGTTGCGATTGACAAGCAGTACATCGGCAAGGATGTCCTGGACTTACTGGACACACCGGCGACCGTTCTCGACCCCTGGGACCCGATGGGCTCGCTCGCCATCGCGGAGTAGTCTGACTCCCTTTACCAAATTCAACGACCCACCCGCTAACCAGGCCGGTGGGTCTTTGTACGTTTCGACGTTGACCGTCATAAAAGCCCTCCAGTCAAGACCCGCGTGATGCATAATAAAAGGTGAAACACGCTGGAAATATCGTATTTCTAGTCACCTTTTTGGAGAAAATCAATGGCTATTCTCGTCGTTGGCGGCGCCGGCTACATCGGCTCACACACAGCCCTGCTGCTCAAAGAGCGCGGACACGATGTTGTTATTTATGACAACTTGGAGCTCGGACATCGCGAAGCTTGCCTCGATACAACATTTGTGCATGGCGACTACGGGGATGCCTACCTTGTCGGGAAGACAATCCGGGAACATAACATCGATGCGGTGATGCACTTTGGTGCGTATGCATCGGTCGGTGACTCAGTCTTTGACCCTGCGAAGTACTACGAGTGCAATGTGGGAAAGGGCCTGATGCTCCTCCGTGCGATGCGGGAAAATGGTGTTAAGCACTTTGTGTTCTCAAGCTCAGCCGCTACCTACGGCGAGCCACAGATTCTGCCGATTCCAGAAGACCATCCACAGAAGACAACCAATCCATACGGTGAAACTAAGCTGATGTTCGAGCGGATTCTCAGCGACTATGACCATGCATTTGGCCTGAAGTCGGTTTCGTTGCGTTACTTTAATGCTGCAGGCGCGGATGCAAAGGGACGCCTTGGCGAGGACCACACCCCTGAGCAACACATTCTGCCGTTGATTATCGACACCGCCCTTGGACGGCGCTCAGAGGTCAAGGTATTCGGGACGGACTGGGATACCCGTGATGGCTCCTGTCTCCGTGACTTTGTCCACGTGACTGACCTCGCGGATGCGCACATCCGGGCAGTGGAGTACCTCCGTGCTGGTGAGAAAACGCGTGCATTCAACCTCGGTAACTCATACGGTACGACGGTCAAGGAAGCTGTGGATGCTGCGCGTAAGGTCACGAATGTCGATATATGTGCCGTGGATGCACCGCGCCGTGCAGGCGACCCAGGGCGGCTTGTAGCGAGCTGTGAGCGTATTCGTACCGAGCTCGGCTGGAACCCGCTGTATCCAGACATCGAAACGATTATTGAGCATGCGTACACCTGGCGCCGCGACCACCCGGAAGGCTATCGGACAAAGAAGGCTATTGCGTAAACGCTAAGCCACTCGGATACAAAGACACCCCTGACTTGGCAAAGTGGGGGTGTTTTTCTTTTGTTTAAATACAAGATAGCGTTCCTTGAGCATTCATCAGAACGAATAAAGCAGAGACTGGCGCCGCGATCACCCAGAAGGCTATCGGACAAAGAAGGCCATTGCGTAAACGCTAAGCCACTCGGATACAAAGACACCCCCAAGTTGGGGGTGTTTTTCTTTGACTTACCGTCCCACTAGCCTGTGCTCCCTATCTTCATCCACTAAAAATCCACAAAATCCCGCAGGGCCACATTGCTCCGTGGGACTTTGCTCTCAAACTCTGATGGCTGCCGATTGCCATCAACCAAACACATCTTTCGCTATGCTGTTGCCGTAAGCCGGGGGCGACTGAACGCAACCCCATCCCACCAAAAATGATCAAATGGCGCACTCGATAAACGCACCGCAGCGATGTCCACCCAGTCA
>JBEEMN010000036.1:0-8686 GCA_041192625.1 Armatimonadota bacterium | reverse complement strand
AGCATCACCGCCAGCGGATCAAACTCCTTTGGCAGCGTTCTTCCCTTCCACTCGGTCATTTTTGGAGCGATCTGCGATGGATAGAGCACTTCACCAACAATCGGCTTGATGTCAAGCACAATCGTATTGAAGCCGGTTTCCCGTATCTTCTTTACGAGCGCATCGATCTTCTCGACCGTGTTGATACGCTCGAGGTTTGCAGTTGCATCAATCCAAAGGACACGGCCTTGGAGTCCATCCGCCCTCGTGAGTCGTTGTGCGATTCCATAACCATTTCTCGACTCATCAAAGGATGGCGAAATGACGTGCGGAAACGGCACATACGGATTTGGCTGAATCGGAGGCATCACATCGAGTGGCGACTGGGCAAATGCCCCGGCGACCAGTGAAACCATCACTGCAACCGAACCCGCGATGCGGTTTGTAAACATCAAGCCTTTAGACTTTTTATGCACCGTAGATGGCACCGTATTTCGTTGTCAAGTAAGCAATGTATGGCTCTGCGCTAAACGGCGCATTACAGGATTTCTCGACCAGTTCTGTCGGGAGGAAGCGGCGCCCTGGGTGATGGACGTTTGTTCGCATCCAGCCTAAGAGGCGGGAGTAGTCTGCATTTTCGATGTCTGTTGAAAGGCCTGGCGTCTGTGCAAGCGCTGCATCGTAGAGCTGTGCCGCAAGCACGGTACCCACCGAGTAGGTTGGGAAGTAGCCAATCAGTCCAGCAGACCAGTGGACATCCTGAAGACAACCCTGTGCGTTGGAAGGTACATCGATGCCAAGATATTCCTTTACCTTAGCATTCCATGCATCCGGGAGGTCCTTGACCGCAAGCGTCCCTTCGATGAGCTGCTTTTCGAGCTCAAAACGCATCAGGACGTGGAGGTTGTAGGTAACTTCATCGGCTTCGACACGAATCAGCGATGGCTGAACCTTGTTGATCGCTTTGTAGAACTGTGCAAGCGACACATCATCGAGGACGCCCGGGAATGCAGCCTGCAGCTCAGGATAGAACTTGTTCCAGAATGCCTGTGAACGTCCGACGGTGTTTTCCCAGAGGCGTGACTGGGACTCATGGAAGCCAAGCGAGACAGCGGAGCCCAGAGGCGTGCCGTCATCTTCAGGTAGGAACCCCTGCTCGTACATCCCGTGACCGGCCTCGTGCATCGTTCCCATAAGGGCACATGGCAGCCAGTTCTCTTCGACACGTGTGGTGATACGTACATCTGTGCGGTCAAGACCGGTACAGAATGGGTGAACGGCTTTGTCTTGGCGTCCGTGGTTGAAGTCAAACCCTAGGTAGCGAACCACTTTTTCGCCAAAGGCAATCTGCTGCGCTTCAGGGAACAAACGGCGAAGGACAGAGTCATCGATTTCAGGGGTGGCACGGACCTTTGCAAGAATGGATGCAATCGCTGGCTTGATAGAGTCGAAGACTTTCGCAGCATCGGATGACTTCAGCCCTGGCTCGTAGCGATCGAGGAGCGCATCGTAGGGTGTCTCATCATAGCCAAGACAGTCAGCCTGCCGTCGTACGAGGTCCAACAGCTTTTGCAGTGTTGGTGCGAAGGTGTTGAAGTCATCGTTTTTGCGCGCATCCACCCAGACTTCGTGCGCCAGCATCGATTCGCGTGTGAGTGCTTCCACAAGGTCAGTTGGGAGTTTGGTTTCCTGATCGTAGTCGCGGCGAAGAACGCGGAGCATTTGCGCATCCTTGGATGCTGCATCTGAGCCTGTGTTGTCCTGCTCGGCTGCGGCAAGGAGCACACCCGTTTCTTGGGATGTGAACATTTCATGGGTGATTCGCGATAGGACGGATGTCTGTGCTGCGCGGGCCGCTCCCCCGCCGTGAGGCATATAGCACTGTTGATCCCACCCGAGGACGGCATTGGCTTGTCCAAGAAGGCGAACATCGTTGTAGCGAGCGAGTAAGTGTTCCAAATTCGACATACTGAAATACCCCATCATCAGGCGGAATCTGCCCTGCAAAGAATACCGCGTTGAGGCGGAAAATCCTATCGGTTTCGTTGATGACCGAGCGCTGCGGAGAGAGCATCCGCGACGGTCTTGCACCCGCGGAGTCCCGGGGTTCGGATGTCATCCTGGTTTCCTGCGGGGACGATGGCATCTGTAAATCCGAGGCGCTTAGCTTCTGAAATACGTTTTCCGACTTGTGACACGGAGCGCAGCTCTCCAGAAAGTCCGATTTCCCCCATCACCACGGAGTGTGGGTCGACGATTTTGTCTGTGACGCTACTCGCAACGGCGAGGGCAATCGCCATGTCGAGAGCGGGTTCATCCACAGCAACGCCACCGGCAACACTGACGTAGACATCCGATGAACTGAGCTGAATCCCAATCCGCTTCTCAAGGACAGCAAGAACGACGGCGAGGCGATCCCGGTCAACGCCATTTGCGACGCGGCGGGGGGTGGCCATCGGGGATGGTGATACTAGCGCCTGGACTTCTACGAGCAGTGATCGAGATCCTTCGATGACAGGGCAGACGACGCTTCCGCTGGCAGATTCAGCGCGTTCGCTTAGGAGCAGCCCGGATGGGTTATCGACACCCTCAAGGCCCGATTCCCGCATTTCGAAAATGCCGAGTTCATCGGTGGAGCCAAAGCGGTTTTTGACAGCTCTGAGGATTCGGTGATGGCTATGCCGGTCTCCTTCGAAGGCTAAGACCGTGTCTACCATATGCTCAAGGACACGCGGCCCTGCGATGGCGCCATCCTTGGTGACATGCCCAACAATGAACACCGGTACTTGAAGTTCACGTGCAATCTGCGCAATTCCGCTGGTTGCTGCGCGCACCTGTGAAACTGTCCCTGGCGCAGACTCGACACTGGATGATTGCATCGTTTGTATGGAGTCAATGATGACCGCCACAGGCTTAGTGGCTCGGATATCCATTGCAATCGCTGCGACATCGGTTTCGCTGGCAAGGAGCAGGCGCTCATGCTCGGCATCGAGGCGTGATGCACGCAGCTTGATTTGGTGGACGCTTTCTTCTCCGCTGACGTAGAGGACGACGCCCTCGGTGGTTGCCAGATTACCAGCAACGCGCGTCAACAAGGTTGACTTTCCGACGCCTGGGTCACCACCGATGAGCATCAGGGCACCGGGTACGATTCCGCCCCCAAGAACACGGTCGAACTCTCCGACACCGGTGGACATGCGGATTCCCGCAGTGGCGGCGATTTGCGTGATGGGGGCTGGTCTCGATGCTGATGTGCCCATAAACGTGCGGGACACAGCTTCCTTTACCGAGACCTGTTTTTCTTCTTCAAAGGTGTTCCAGCCACCGCAGTCATTACATCTGCCCTGCCACTTGGGGAGCTGACATCCGCAAGCCTGACAGACGAAAACGGTGTGGACTTTAGCCATTAATCGCCAGGACCATCAGAGAAGTTCACCTTACGGCGGTCTTTGGCATCGATTTTCGGTACTTCAACCTTCTCACCTGGCTTTAGCCCGCTGATGACTTCAGTCGCGGAGTCGCTCCGAAGGCCTAATGTGACTTTGCGCGGTGTCAAGACCGGCTTTTCCTTAGTTCCCGTCATAATCATGACCGTCTCGTCCGGGCGGATTGCTTCGGTCGGGATTTTTGTAACCTTGGTCTTGCGGTCGAGGAGGATATCCACAGATGCAGTCATCCCAGGTCGGAGGCGAGCATCGCCATCGGTGACACGTACCTTGACTTCAAAGCGGACGACCTGATTCGAGGATGCGGATGCAGACGTATTCGTCGCTCCCGCTTGAGAGCTGGTCAAGCTTGCAGGCGCCTTGCTTGCGACGACGCCGTGGAACGTCACATTCCGGACGCCATCCACGCGGATTTCCACCGGCTGTCCAACTTTGACCTTGACGACATCCACTTCGTTGACATTTGTGCGAACCTGCATTTGTTTGAGGTTGGCGATGGTAACAATCGCGGCGCCTTGTGCAAAGCCTGCGGTCGCGGATGCAACAAGCTCACCCTCTTCAAGGTACTTTCCGGTGACCTCACCGGCCATCGGGGCAACAATACGCGTCTCGGTCAGCTGGACACTCTGCTGTGCGAAGCGGTTTTCGATTTGAGCAACATCGGCACGGCTGCGCTCGATGTCACGCTTTCTCAGTGCGACAGTCCCGAGGTTGTTCTCCTGATTTTGTAGCTCAACCTTGCTCGTCCGAAGATTGATCTTCGCTTGCGACACCTTAATGTCAGCCTGCTTTAACCGGATGTTTGCCTGCTCTACACGGATTTTGGCAGCATCTACAGCAAGCTTTGCAGTATCAATATCTTCTTTACGTGGGCCTTCTTTGAGAAGACCAACGCGTTGACGCGCGCTTTGGATGTCCGACTCCTGAAGGCGAACCTGTGTCTCAGCAGTGTCAACATCCTGCTGGCTGATAAATCCCTTGATGAGGAGGGTTTTTCGGCGTTCGACTACACGTTTTTGGTCATCGAGCTGATCTTCCGCACGCTTCAATGTTGCGACGGCCTGCGCGAGTTCCTGTGGTCGCGTTGGCGCAGCAGTTTGCGCATAGCGTTTCTCTGCCGTTTCTACGCCAAGAATGGCATCGCGCAAGTTAACCGCTGCATCCGATTTTGAGACTTCGGCATCTGCGACCTGTGACTCAGCCGTTTGGACACCTATCTTAGCCCTATCAACTGCGAGTGCAACCTGGCGTGCGATGAGACCCTCGTTCTCTTTTGTCTGCTCCAAGCCGGCGCGGGCCGATCGAACCTGCGCTGCAATACCCGCGACTTCCCTAGCGACTTCTTTCGGATCGACGGTTGCGATGAGCTGCCCTGATGCCACCACATCACCGGGCTTGACATAAAATCGGCTGAGGCGGCCTGCGACACGTGACTTGACATCGACTTTGATAACAGGTTCGAGTGTTCCGGATTCAGAGACGATTAATGCAACATCCCCTGTTTCCGCCGACACAATCCTACCAACAGCGACAACTGGCTTCGCAGACTTCATACGCGTGAAGTAGTAGCCTCCGCCACCGACAACCACAAGTCCGATGGCGATCAGCGCCTTTTTATTTACAGCCATGCTTAGCGATATCCATCCTGTCCTTCAAAGCCACCATCAACGGCTTGCCTTCAGGACCATTCCAACAAATTTGGGGAGTAATTTCTGCTTGTTAATGCGATTGCGGAGCTGTCGTGGATCGGATGTCAATCTGTAGAACCATTCCAACCCGCGCTTTTGCATCCACAGTGGAGCGCGTTGAACTGTGCCGGAAAAAACATCCAGTGTTCCCCCGACACCTATACATACCTTCGCGCCTGTGAGATTCCCATGCGCCGCAATCCATTTTTCCTGTTTCGGGATTCCAAGGGCGACTAACACGATGTCTGGCTTAGAAACAGCAATCTCGGTGGCCACGGCAGCGGCAGCGGATACATCGAAAAAGCCATCACGAGTTCCAATCACATTGCATCCAGGATAGCGCTTCTGCATTTCTGTGGCTGCGAGGGCGGCGACGCCCGGAGCGGCACCAAAGAAGAAAATACGCCAGCCCCGCTTGACACTCTCAGCGACTAGGCGCTCAGCAAGGTCAACTCCACTGCACTTGTTCCGGATTCCCAATCCCAGCTTCCGGCTGGCCCAGAGGATACCCGCGCCATCGGATGTCACCATCGCGGCAGCTTTTGCAACCTTGAGAAACTCAGCGTCCATCGATGCCGTCACAACCATACTAGCATCGGCGGTGACCACTTGATGCATGGTGCCAGACGCAATAAATCCGGCAATTCGTTCAATCGCCGTATCCATGTCAACATCATCAACGGGTAAACCCAATATGTCTATTCGCTTAGCAGCCATTCCTTAGAAACTATACCGCTTCATCGGTTATCAGGTCAGTGCCAGACGTACTCTCCATGCGTTTGAGGTTTCTCAAGGATGGCACCCAGACCGCGGTTCCCGCAACGACAATGAGCGTCATAACGCCGCCGAGTGCGACAGACCGAATCAGTCCAAGCCAGCGTGCCATCAGACCGGATTCAAACCCACCAAGCTCATTGCTTGCGCCGACAAAGAGGTCATTGAATGCCGAGACACGTCCACGCATCCTGTTAGGGACCTGAACCAGCAGCATCGTCGAACGGATGACGACAGAAATGGCATCTAGTGCGCCAAGAGTAAACAAGCACAGCGCAGACAGCCAGATATTAGTCGAGAGCGCAAACCCGATTGTTGCAATCCCAAATCCGCCGACCGCCCAGAGCATCGCCGGTCCAGCCTGCTTCATTTCTGGTTGCCTTGCGAGGTAAGCGGACATCATGAGGGCGCCAATATTGACCGATGCCTGCAACCAGCCGAGGCCGACCGGGCCGACCTTTAAAACTGTGTCTGCGAAAGCAGGAAGAAGGGCGGCGGCTCCGCCAAGGAGCACGGCGAAGAGGTCGAGGCTAATAGCAGCGAGCAGAGCGGGTCGCGTTTTCAGGAACGAAAAGCCTTCAAGAGCCGAGCGCCAGCCTTGCTCATCGGTTTCTTGAGGAGGCTCTGGAGCAACCTTGGGAAGCTGCGCATAGCCGTAGGCGGTAACCAGACCCAGTACAATTTCGATGATGTAAACGCGCCAGACATGCCCACCAGATCCAATGATTATGCCAGCGAGGACTGGCCCAATCACACTAGCGGATTGCCATCCGAGGGATAGCCAACTGACGGCTTCGCGATAGTGTTTTTCATCTACGACACGCGGCAACAAGTTGTCGATGGCAGGTGAGTAAAACGTGCGGATTGTCGCAAGGATTCCGACAGCCAGCAACACGAGAGATACTGGTAACTTTAGGATGGCAAATACGAGGAGCATAACGCTAGCGATGAGCATCCCGAGGCGTGTAATCACCGCAATCGACCGCCGGTCGTAGCGATCGCAGACGTGCCCTGCTACGAGAGCAAAGGCTAAAACGGGGATGATCTCAACGAGTCCAAGCACACCGGATGCAAACGGATCACGTGTCTGGTGAAAGACTTGCCAGGCAATACCGGTAAAGAGAAAGCGGCCTGCGAGCGATCCCGCAACACGTGTCAGAAAAAACTGTCGAAAACGAGGCTGGCGCAGCAAGCCAAGCCAATCTGATTGCATATTACGTATCTGCTTCCTCATCACCGGAGAAGGTCACCCAAGCATTGTGATCTTCTTCTCCATCTGGATCATAATTTCCATCGGTATCGGGGAGCCGCCAAACGCCATCCCGTCCGAGTATCCCAACAGGCCGAAATGTCGTTTTATAGCGCAGACTTCCGCAGCCCGCGACATGATACCCAAAGTGCGCCCAGGTACGGTTCATGAGCTCGCCAAGTCGAATCACCTTCAGCATCATGAACTTGCCAAGCGAGCGATCTGCGTAAGCCGGGTCATGGTAGTGATAGACACCGGACACGATGTTTCCGGTGATGTCTAAGAGAGCGATTCCAAGGAGGGTCTCCTCAAGCCACACCGATAGCTCAATGGATTGCGTCGGGTTGTCGAGAAAGGCATCTGAGTAACCATCGATGCTGTGGTCAGACCGATGCCACCCCCGATCGGCTTCCCTTGCTACATGGTATCGATGATAGATATCCATACGCGGCGTATCGATCGTTGGCTGCCCGACCTCGATGCGCAAATCCGCATTTCGGTTGAGACAGCGTGACTGCGAGCGGTTTGGCGAAAAAGATGGGATATGGATGCGAGTGCTTCGGCATTCTTCACAGTCATCGCATATAGGACGGTACAGCAGCCTGCCAAACTTGCGCCACCCGGTTTGGAGAAGCTGTTCGTACTCAAGAGTGCTCATCGACCTAACAACGACGTGTTCCATCGTGTTTCGTTGATCCGGTAGATATGGACATCTACAGGGGTCGGTTACAGTGTGAGATGCGACAATCACGCCCCTATCCTACCCGCAGCATCGCTTAGCTTTCTTGCCTGAACCGCAGGGACACGGATCATTTCTGCCGATGACTGGGTACGACGGCGCCTTTTGTCGCTTCGCCCAGTCCATCACCAAGGATGGTGGTCGCTGCTGCGAAAGGAGCTGACACATAAGCTTCATCGGCTCGTCAATGTGCTGAAAGAACATTTTGTAACCGGCACAAAGGTAGTTCAAGCCAAATTCCCCAGTCGATGTTCGTGTAAATCGGTGCTTTGGGCATTCGCCATGGCAGGCAAATCTGACATCACATTCTAGACACTGCGTTGGTAACGAATCCCGTTTTGCATTTCCAAAGTTTTGTTGTTCCGGAGATGTCACCAGGTCTGAAAGCGATGTCTCGTTGATGTTCCCAAGGCGATATTCGGGATAGACGTAATGGTCGCATGAGTACACGGGAGCGCCGTACCAGTTCCCAAGTGCGACATCGAAATGTTGCACAAAGACCTTACCGACATCAGCGCGAACCCATTCATCAAAGACCGTGCAGAGAAAGCGTCCATAATCGATGCTCCTCACCGACCAATCGGTTACGGGAGCAGCATCTTCGTCATCTGCCACGGCGGGTTTGGCGAGGTGCAGCTGGATCAGGCCATCGGTGGTGCGTGAGACATCCGGGATATTACGTTCGACAAGTGGGATGAACTGTATAAAACCCGAGCCTATTTCCTTGAGGAACTGATAAACGCGCTCAGGTTGTTGGCTGTTTTTTAGATTGACGACTGTTAGCGTGTTGAAGTCGACGTTGTGGTTCCGG
>JBEEMN010000035.1:0-8531 GCA_041192625.1 Armatimonadota bacterium | reverse complement strand
GCCAGCTTGCTCAGGATTCTGTCAATGCGATTGCCAAGGAAACCGGCGCCACGCTGACTCCTGCGATTGAAGAGCCAGCGAAGGCGGAAGTCGAAGCCGCGATCAGGCAGCTTGCTGAAGGCGGAAACACCCTTGTGTTCCTCCACGGAAGCGAATATGACACTCCGGCTGCAGTGGTTGCGAAGGACTTTCCGAACACCACATTTGTTGTTGTGGGCGGTCGTACTGAAGGTGCAAACCTCCTTCCATTGCAAATCAGCGAGCGCGAAGCGACGTATCTTGCAGGATACGTTGCCGCAAGCCTTTCGAAGACGCATAAGATTGCAGCTGTCGGCGGCATCGATATCAAGATTATCAAGTCTGGTTTTGAAGCCTACGTAGCGGGTGCGAAGGCGGCAGACCCGAAGGTGGATGTGCGTGTAACGTACACGGGCTCATTCGATGATCAGGCAAAGGCCAAACAACAAACGCAGGCGCTCTTGGCGGCTGGTGTGGATGTCTTTACGCACAACGCAAATGCTGCGGGTGCGGGTGTTGCCCAAGCGATTGAAGAGGATGGCAAGGCCTTGTTTATTGGTGCGAATGCCCCTCAGACTGACCTTGCGCCTAAGCAGAATGTTGGCGCGTTTATCATCGATACGCAAAAGGGCTACCTCGTAGCTGCTAAGGCTGTTATCGACAAGAAAACGGATGGCAAGGCATTCAAACTTGGCATCAAGGATGGCGCAACGCGGTTTGAGTTCAATGCTGCGGCCGCTGGTTTGTATACACCTGAGCTCAAGTCGAAGGTGGAAGGCGTCAGCAAGGATATCGAAGCGGGAACTGTCAAGATGTAGGACCTGTGGCGTATCGCTACAGACGAATGGCAGCCCTGTCCTCCGGACAGGGCTGTTTGCATTTACCCCCGGCAGGTAGAATCAAATATGCAAGACACGAACACGCTCCCAGCACTTCCAACTCCGCCTGACATCACACCACGCCAAAAGACCCTTGCAAACGGGATGCGTGTGATCAGCCTCGAAGAGCATAGCAGCCCCAATGTATCGATACAGGTCTGGTACAACGTTGGCGGCAAAGATGACCCTGCTGGACGCGCCGGATTTGCACACCTCTTTGAACATCTCCTATTCAAGAAGACACGTAACCTCCCAGATGAAGCCATGGACCGCTTCACCGAAGATGTCGGAGGTGAAAACAATGCGTACACCACCAATGACCTGACTGTTTATCACGAAGTCGTGCCATCCAATCACCTAGAGCGCATTCTCTGGGCCGAAGCAGAGCGGATGGTCAACCTCGATGTCGATGACGCGAACTTCCGCTCGGAGCGTGATGTCGTCAAAGAAGAATATCGACAGGGCGTGCTGGCGCAGCCATACGGCCGCTTCGATGATGCCTTTGATAGAGCCGCTTGGACCGTGCATCCCTATAAGTTTGGCGTCATCGGCGATATCGGTAACCTCAATGCCGGATCCCTCTCGGATGTCATCCGGTTTCACAAAACCTACTACCGTCCAGACAATGCAACGCTGATCGTGGTGGGAGATTTCAACACAGCGGTGCTTGATCGCATAGTCTCCGCGACCTTTGGGCGCCTCAGCGCTCCCAGCAACGTCATCCCGAGAGTTCCCGCAAACGAGCCACCTCGGCGCACACAAGTTCGTCTCAACAAGACGTATGCAAACCTCCCACTGCCCGTCGTCGCACTCTCGTTTCAGCTCCCAGCAGTGCGGGACCTTGACATGGCCGCGGCGATGGTCCTCGATGGCATCCTCTCCGGAGGTGAATCTAGCCGCCTCTATCAGGAGCTGATCTATCGCCTAGGCCTTGCAAGTGACATCGCCAGCTACCTCGATACCCGTGAACACGGCTCGACGCTTGTCATACGAGGTCTTGCCGCTGAAAACATCACCCCTGCAAAGCTTGAAGCAGGCATCATCGATGTCATCTCCTCCCTGAAGACAACACCCGTCAAACCCGCCGAGCTTCAACGCATCAAGGACCGTATTCTCACCGACATGCTGCGGAGCCGCGAGACAACCGATGGCATCGCAGCCGCAATCGGTCAAGCAGCAGTGGTCCTAGGCGACATTAAGCGCGTCAACACAGATCGCCCGGCCATTCAGAACATTACGCAGGATGATTTGCTGTCATTCTGCAACACGTATCTAACGGTTGATACAGCGCTGATCGGTGTGGGCACATCCGGACCAGAGACGAAACCCGCTCCCATCCGTGAGCCGGTTGCCAACCGTGGTCAAGCCAAGCCACGCAGCAAACGCGGTATCGCACAGGTCCCCGTGCCCGGTAAGCCGTCCAAGCTTTCAATTCCATCCGCGACCAAAGAGACCCTCCCGAATGGGCTCAAGCTGATCATCGGGCGGCAGCGCCCAACCGGCATCACCAACATCAATGTCGTTATCGGGACTGGCTCTCTTGCGGACAAGGATGGCCTCTCGGGAACCGCATCCCTTGTTTCAGAGCTCTTGGTACGTGGCACCGTCAGCCGGGATGCCATATCCATCGCAGCAGAGGCAGAGTCCCTCGGTGGTACGCTCTCCACTAGCATCACGCACGAAGCAATCCGGATTGAAATCAGCGTTCCTAGCACACGGGCCGGCCTCGCGCTGGAGCTCCTTGCAGACCTCACACAGCGGTCCACATTCCCGGATGTTGAGCTCGACAAAAAGCGTACCGAGCTTCTGGACAACCTCAAGGTCGACCTCGGCCGCCCAGGGACGCTTGGCCGCCTCGCGATCAACCGTTCCATCTATGGAAAACAGGGCTACGGTCGCCCCGTTGGTGGAACTCTAAAATCCCTTACGCGCATCCGGCAACGCGATCTCAAGGCATTTCACGCGACGTACTTCACAGGACGAAACACGACACTTGTGCTCACTGGCGATGTGCCTAAATCCATTAAGGGTGATATCAGCGCGGCGCGTTGGCTTGATATGGCGGATGTCAGTGTTC
The DNA here is from genome assembly GCA_041192625.1 of Armatimonadota bacterium. GTDB lineage: Bacteria > Armatimonadota > Armatimonadia > Armatimonadales > Armatimonadaceae > CAIRTT01. The sequence goes on along the minus strand of JBEEMN010000035.1, from coordinate 5,558 downwards.
CGAAAATCCTCCCACAAACACGAATCGAGAAGCCCGCAGTCATCCTCATCGATAAACGGGATGCCGGGCAGGCAGCGGTCATCGCATCGGCTCCAGGTGTTACTCGCAGTGACAAGCGCTGGCCAATCCTGATGCTAGCGAACAGCATCCTTGGTAGCGGCTACAGTGCGCGCTTGAACAAAGAGATCCGTATTCAGCGCGGGCTGGCTTATGGCGCGTTTTCCGCCCTGAGTGAGCGTAAAGGAACCGGTGTCATCACCTTGTCGGCGCAGACGCGTCTCGATGCGGCATCAACCGTTGCGGAGATCCTCGTGGCACAGCTGGAGCGGATGAAGCAGCAGCCGGTCTCTCCGGATGAGCTTTCAATCCGTCGGTCAGCCCTGACGGGACCACTTTCCCGGACGCTGGCAACAGCGGATGGTTACGCTGAAGCACTGATAACGCAAACGATGTTCAATCTTCCTGTCGACCAAACTGGTCTTGCGGCCACGCTTGAGACCATCCGAAAGGCTGATTCATCCGATGTGCAACGCGTGATGCGGGACGTCTTTGGGAGTGGAAAAACGTCAGTGGTGGTGGTGGGTGATGCCCGCGTCTGCCTTGCAGATCTCAAAAAGCACTTCAAGACAGTAAAGGTCGTAGCGGAGCGAAGCTTGCTTCAGACCATGGATAGCTGGAGTTAGTGCAGGATGGTGGTGACACCTGCTGCAATGGCATAGAGAATCACCGTGACCACGAGAGGCTTATCCTCAATGAGGGTAGCCTCGGGTGTCTCACCCACTCCATGTTTGTGGATCAGGTACAGGTAGCGCATGATCCCGTGGAGAACGAAGGGAATCGTTGCCATCAGGTACGGATGGCTCTTCCCCGTATCTGAGAAGAAACTGTAGAGCGTGTAGGCCATGATGCAGCTGCTTGCGGCAATCGTGAGCAGCTGGTCAAGCATCGGGATGCTGTATTCCTGAAGTATGGCTCTGGTCGAACCGGATGTGCCGTGGGCCGAGACTTCACCGCGTCGTTTGGCAAGCCCCAGAAACAGTGCGAGAAGGAGCGTACAGAGGAGGAGCCACTCGCTCATCCCGACCTGGATCGCAAATGCTCCAGCCGCGGCACGGATAACGAAGAGGCTAGCAAGCGTCAGAACATCGAGTATGACGATGTGCTTTAGCCAAAGCGAATATGCCAATGTGATGACAAGGTATGCGATGGTTGCTGCGAGAAACTTCGGCCCAACCCAGAACGCGGCAGTAAGACCCACGGCTATACCAATGACACTGAATGTTAATGCCGTCGATATCTTAAGATCACCACTTGCAATCGGCCGTAGCTTCTTCTTTGGATGATGGCGATCATTGTCGACATCACGGATGTCATTGATGATGTATGTACAACCCGATACCAAACAGAACACCAGGATTGCAACGATTAGTGGGATGTAATCGTTAAGGGTGCGTGGCTTGTCCGATGTAAAGAGTGCAGCAGCAGCGACGAGTACATTTTTGACCCATTGCTTCGGTCGCAGGGCAGCCAAAATAGCGGGAAGCCGCCGTCGGTTTCCCGGGGCGGCTTCCTGATTGAGCTTGGATGGCTTAGTTTGCGACATCCAGTTCCTGTTTGACCGACTGCGACTTCTTCAAGCCATCGACATCGGTGACAGTCAACGTAATCACAAACTTACCGGCCTTGGTAAAGACCTTTGTAACGCTGCGTCCAACGGTGTCTTCTTGAATACCATCACGGGCATCCCAGTCCCAAGAGAACTTGAGGTTGGAATCTCCACCTTCAGCATCTCCAGAGAAAACGACATCATTATTGATGAACGCAATCTGATCTTCCAGTGGGTTGACGGATATGTCAGTTTCATCGGTGATGACCTGAATCTCACCAATCTGGAACTGCTGATACTTGTCACCGCAGATAACAAAGCTCTTGAGCTTTGCACCGTCACCAGACAAACGCTTCTTAGCCGACTTGAAAATCGAGCTGATGGGCAGGCTGACTGGAAGATACGCATCTGGGTCTTCCGTTGGCTTCATGTCAAGTGGACGTACCAGCTCGTAGCGGTCGCCATTTGCCATGATGGCAATGAAACGCATCCGCTCGAACGGTGCGGTATTGGCGAGAGATCCGGACGACGAAAATCCACCGTCTCCACCATTGCCACCAGGGAAGCCACCACCGGATCCAGGATTGCCACCACCAGGGAAGCCTCCAACATTGGAACCAGACGATGAGTTGAAGCGGGCCATCATGCGAAGATAGGTACGACCATTTGCAATCGCTGCAGCCAAGTCGACGGGCGACTTGAAGTCGATCCGACCACCCTGGTACATACCATGCGTAGTGACCTTGATAGCCGCATCGCCAAGGAGAACGTTCTCAGTGGTTGGTTCAGCTTTACCGGATCCCCAGGAACTCAGAGCAATGTTGCCAGAATCCCCTTCGCCACGGTATAGCGTGAAGGTAACCGGTTGCGAACCGTCTTGTGCAGTAGCGAGAGGCATTAGGACGCCGGCCAAGGCAGTCGCTGCAATAGCAGCAACCATATGATGTCCAAACAAACGAGGAGTGCGCATCGGATTCATTCCGCCCGACTTCCTTTCGGTTCCTAAAAACAAGCACGCACCGGCAAAACCGCTTCGGTGCGGATGGTGCATTATACACAAGGAAATCACACTTCGTTATATACGCGCTTGATTAACCATAATCGGGTTCTTCACAGGTGCATCCATGGAGTATTATTGTCCCTAAAGATAACGCTTGGATGGAGTGACGCCAATCATGGATGGCCTCGAACATATCAGCCCATGGCCCCGCCGAACAGCCGCGGCAGCCCTCGTGAACAGTGCAGTATCAACCGTTGTTGATGGCCACCCCTTCGTCCACCATCTTGCTGGAAAACTGAACACAGTCGGTGTTGACATCGCTCACATTGTCGACTTCATCGTGGTACCCAGTGAACACTTCCATCATGAGTGGACATCCGCAGGGTTTGCCCGCCAGGAGGGCATCGATGAACTCGGCTTCGTCTGTCCGGATGCCCAGCTACCGTCTGTACTCGTCTGCCCAAAGTCAGCCAACCTAAAGTTATACATCCGAGTTGAATCCATCGAAGCGTTTCTAAATGCGAACAACCTACAAAACGTAGAGGTTCATGGATCCCCCGAGGCAGACCTACGCTTTTCCGATGAACTCATCCCTGGTTCCGCCTGCTACCTCGTACAACGAAACGGCACTCGCGGGTATTCGGTCATCTCGCCATCAGGTAGCTATGCAGCTGCCATTGACGCCGTCCGGGATGCCTATAAAGACCGTCCAAGAACCGGGGATGACCTTACAGACACGCGTGGAGCACAACAGGCTTTCATCAAAGCAGAGACACTGGTCGGAACAGGCCGCGCCGTCGATGAGTTCTTTTCCGCGGAGCGTGACTACTGGATGTCTCGTAATGCTGCCGGCCGCTGGCAAAAATCCAGACAGGATACTGTTGGCATCGGATGGTCAAATCACGACCACCACACCTACCGCTCGAGCCGTGAGGGCTTCCAAGGTCTTATCCAACTCTTTCTGAGAATGGGTTTTACACTTCGTGAACGCTTCTATGCAGGTGCGGATGCTGGCTGGGGCGCACAAATTCTTGAGCATCCGGTAAGCCGTGTTGTAATCTTCGCTGATGTCGACATCACCGCCGATGAACTCAATACCGACTTTGGCATCACCGCATTGCCACCATCAGAGTCTCTCGGCACCATCGGCCTGTGGTGTGGACTCCATGGAGGCGCCATTGGACTTGCGGGGATGCACCATCTAGAGGCTGAATTCATTTGCACAGCTGTACGCGATGCCTTTATTCAAGACGGCGGGCGCGTTATGAATCCGTTTACCGACATCGAGGTTTTGTGGCAGGCATTCACGGCACCTGAGACATGGTCGGTGTCGCCTGAACGGCTGGACACACTCGTTCGGGATGGCCTTCTTGATAATGCCAATGCTGAGACGTTCCGCATAAATGGAGCGCCAGGTTCACACCTCGAGATACTACAACGCTGGGATGGTTTCAAAGGCTTTAACAAAACGGGGATCAGCGAAATCATCGCGAAGACTGATCCCCGTACGCTCAGCCACTAGAAACATCTTGATTGCATTCGGCGACAAAAAGCATAATGGCGCTACGGAGTGATGGAAAACTGATGTCGACATCTAGTATCTCAGCAGGTGAAAACCAGCGGTGCGCATCCACTTCAGTCCCATCCAAACTAAGAGCACCTTCAAGGCCGCAGACATAGACCATGTCAAATGTCTCATACGTGACACCACCATAGGTATAGGTATTAGGAAATGCGGAGTGTGGAACCGGGTTTAGTGCCATGAGTCCGGTTTCCTCCTGAATCTCTCGGAGCAGCGCATCAGTACCTGACTCTCCGGGCTCGACAAAGCCCCCAGGAAGTGTCCAAGTCCCCTCTCGTGGAGCACGCATGCGCTTTAGAAGGAGCACATCTCCATTACTCCTTATACAGATGCCAGACACGCTAGCGCCGACATTGAAGTAGACCTGAAAGCCACACACTGCGCACACAAAGCGTCTATGACTTTCCGATGCATCAGCAGACTCACCACACTTCGGGCAAAAAGCAAAATGTTCACGAATTTGCATCAGAGCAGCGTCGCCTTTTCCATAAGGAGCGCGTCATCGTTCACGACATTTCCAACACGCTTCGAGACTTCCCAGACGACGGTGTCACTTTCCGACCACGGATGGAACAGGTGCGACAGCTCAAGGTTTGTCTTGATACGGGCATCCAACCAAAGCGTGTAGTTTCTTGGATGAACAATTACTGGCATCCGCTCATGGAGATTGCGAATCACATCATTGGCCTCAGTCGTCAGAATTGTGCACGAACGTAGCGGGGAGCCATCAGGAGCCGTCCACTCTTCATAAAGTCCAGCAAAAGCAAACAGCGGTGCTGAGTTCAACGAAATGAGATGAGGCACTTTGGTTTTCTGATGCCACTCGTAGAAGCCGGTTGTAGGAATCAGGCATCGCCTTGAGCGAATCGCTCCGCGAAAGGCAGGCTTTTCAAAGACGGTTTCACTGCGTGCATTGATCATCCGGGATGCCATCGATGTGTCCCGCGCCCAGAATGGTACAAGGCCCCAGCGAAGCTTTTCGAGAATGCGTTGATCTGGCCGCTCAAGGGCGGTGATCGCCGATACATCCTGACTGGGTGCAATGTTGAAGCGCTCACTATGATCAAACAGAACACCTTTGGCCGAAAAGTGATTTATCAAATCCGTCTGCGTTGTTCGAGCCGTATAGCGTCCACACATTGTCAATCCACCTTGAAGCCATCATACGGATAATCGCTATGCATCGCGACCGTCGTAAACAAACATCAAGGCGTGCAGTCTTACGGTTCGCCGACATGAGGTTCCGAACTGGCCAAAAAAAACGGCCCCTTTGTCAGGAGCCGTTGTAACCGAAAGAACTTACTACCCTAGCGGTAGCTTGGAAACTCAAAGTTTGGTGCAAGCGTCTGGTACAGGATGTCAAAGCCGCT
>JBEEMN010000034.1:0-8603 GCA_041192625.1 Armatimonadota bacterium | reverse complement strand
GTCCGAGCAGCCATCTTTACCTGGTGGTCTGGTGTCTCCGAAAGCGATCAGAAAGATCTAAGCGAACAGCAGACCACTGAGTGGCAAGGACGCTTCCAAAGCTGGGCGGGGATGCTCGCAGATGCCAGGGTTGCAGCGGCAATCCGGGAAATCATCGAGCCAGAAGCTGGCTTCTGGGGACTCGATGGTGTTGCGCGGGCACCATTTGACCACCTCCGGAGAGCGGCTGACCTTGTACACCTTGGGCAGTGGCTTGAAAAAACGATGGCCACCGAGGCGCTGACGGTGGATGCACTCCCTGGACGCCTAAAAGCCGTCATCGATGCGCGTGAATCCGTTCCACAGCTCGCTGAGGGTAACGATGATGCTGTTCATGTCCTGACACTACACAGCTCAAAAGGATTGGAATTCCCAATCGTATTCATGGGCGGAGGAGTGACATCAGCCATTACGGGAACGCCCCCAGAATACGGAATCGTTGCCGCAGATTCTGGAGACCGAACACGTAAACTGGTCCACTTCCGACGCTGGGATAAGTTTGCTTTCAAACGCGTAACCGATGATGCTGCCGATGAAGACAAACGCCTGCTGTATGTCGCGCTGACGAGGGCCGTTTCGTATTGTGTTGTGCCCGTTGGACAGTGCCCACGGCTAGGACATCAGCCAGGTTGGACAACGGCGCTCACACCGGTGCTTGGCGATGTAACCCTTGATGGACTACACGAGCTGGCATCGACCAAGCTCTCGACATCTGGCGAAGTACTTTACAAAGTTCATCCAAGCCAGGGCTTAGCGGCGCCGATGCTTGCTCAATATCAACAGAGTGCCCAAACGGCACCGCCCGAGCGACCGCTACCGGTAACGCACACCCTGTTCCCGCAGCGACAGTTCACCAGCTTTACCAAATTGACGAAAAACCATGCTCCTATCCTCGATGCTGTCCCAAACCCGGCTGAGGATGAAGCGGATGATGTTCAGTCAGCTGGGCCTGAGATATCGATGGCTGGAGGACCGAGTCAGTCCGGCAAGTCCACTTCCCACTTGACGGTAGCGGGTAAACGCCTCGGCAATATCGTGCATGCGGTTTTCGAGGATGTCCTTAAGGCACAAGCGATGCCATCCCAAGTGGATCCAGTTAGCAATGAGCAGCTTGAGGAGTTCACAAAGAAGCGCCTGCGTGCGGATGGCCTGAAATACAACGAAGTGCACGATCCGAATGTCGATGCCATCGTCAATATGGTGATGGGAGCCATGAACAGCTTGCTTCCCTGTGGCACACGCCTGATGGACATCCGGAATGCATTCGCTGAAGTGCCGTTCCTGAGCCATCGCGATACGACCCTCGATGTAAGCGCAGCGCTTGCCGCGGGACGCACGGATGAACTTCCACGTGGATTTCTGACAGGCAACATCGATGCTATTTTCGAAACGCCCGCTGGCATCTGGATCGTCGACTGGAAGACAAATCACCTGGCTGCGTACGATGAGGAACACATCGAGGAAGCAATGCACCATCACCGCTACGGTCTGCAGGGCTATCTCTACAAACAAGCCATCGAGGCCGCAAAACTTGGTCCTGTGGCTGGAGTGCGCTACATTTTTGTTAGGGCTTTTGAGCACGGGCCAGCTGTGGATGGGAAGGGATGGGTGGACTTTCATGTTACCAACGCCTAACGGAATTTCGATTGCTGCCGCCATCCGGCGGATTCCAGGAGTCCCATTTATTGCGGATGCAACTAACAGAATCTGCGATCGCTATGCGGCTCCGGATGATGTTTTGCGCACCGTTCTCTTTCTTATGCTGGCGAGGGCTCAGGATGGTCACTTACAGCTCGGCTCATCCCCAGATGCTATCCAATCGGTCAAAGTTCAGCTGCGGGAGTGGAGTACACAAATCAAGTCGGCCGAGCTGCTAAACGATGAACATACCGAGACCATCTGCGAGTGGTTGGATGCTCTTGCGAACGTTTGGCCGGCTCCAATGGACCATCCGTTTCCAAGTAACCTAATCGTTACGACTGCCACCGGCCTCCAGCTGAGACGTTTTCATAGCATCGAAGCCGACCTGGAAGCTGCCATCACGGAACGCCTAGAGGGGGATGCTGTCAGCGATAAATCTGCCTGGGATGCCAGTGTTGCAGAAGCGATTCTGTCCATGGCGACACGTAACGATATCCACCTCGCGGTTGAACAAAAAGCAGCCGTCGCCGCGGCATCACGAAAACTACTCATCATCACCGGTGGCCCAGGCACAGGAAAGACGACCGTCATCGCCAGCATCCTCGATGCTTGGAAGCGCTTTTCAAGCAAGTGTGGAACAGATGTGCGTATTGCGCTTGCCGCTCCTACGGCCCGTGCAGCAACCCGGATCACGGCCGCGCTGAGCCGTCAAAAAGTGGATGCCGTCGCTGCGATGACGGTTCATCGGCTGTTGGGTAGCCGCCCAGACCAGCACAATGCGTATTATTACAATCAGCGAAATCCGCTTGAAGTGGATGTGTTGATTGTGGATGAAGTCTCGATGTTGGATGCCAGCCTTATGGATGCGCTGTTGCAGGCCATGCCAACAGATGCATGCCTCATCCTCGTTGGGGATCCAAACCAGCTTCCAAGTGTTGAGGCGGGCAGTGTGCTTCAGGACCTGATGGCACTCCAGTCTGATCTAGGTGAGCGGAGTCCAATCATCACCCTGAAGCGAAATCAACGGGCAACATCAGAGCTCTCAGCCATCGCGGATGCAATCCTAGATGGTGATTCCACCACTGCGCAGGACCTACTTGGAGAGCAGCTACGCAATGACGTTGCTCCACATGGAGGCTTACGTCAGCCGGAGAAGATGCTTGAGCGCTACGCTAAGTTCCGTCCGCGGATGGCAGCGCCGATGCGTTTCAGTAGCACACATGCCCTCCTAGAATCTGCAGATGCGCTGCTTCGTGAGCTAAGTGCGTGGCAGATTATCTGTCCACTCCGGCGACAGGTAAATGTGATCAATCAACAGTTTGATGGCATGAAACACCCCGATGGCATCACCCCAATCATCGTTACACGAAACAACTACGCCCTCGACCTCATGAATGGTGAGATCGGATTTAGCGCGTGGGTTGGGGATGAGCTCTACGCAGCGTTCGAACCGTTGCTGACGACCACCAAGGATGGGACGCTGGTTGTGGGTCCAACACGCTTGTTGCCCTACGCATCCCTCACGGATATCGAAAATGCATACGCCATCACGGTACACAAGTCACAGGGTAGCGAGTGGGGAACCGTTGATGTCGGGTTGCCAACCGAGCCGCACCGCCTTTGCACCCGGGAGCTGATTTACACGGCAGTTACGCGCGCACGAAAAAGTGTCGAAGTTTTAGGTAGCAATACTGTGTTCACAAGTGCACTAGGGATGCGAATCTTCCGAGACTCGAATCTCGGCAATCGCCTCACAAATGCCGTTCGAAAACTTGCCAAGTGAACGATGCGCTCTTCAGTGTCCGCGCTCACAAGCAGTCACTCAGAGCATTGATGTACGAAAAGCTCAGCTGGACAGCCCTCTTGGGCATCGATGCTAAATATGACCGTACTTTTGGTAATTGTCGAAGGTATCGCGATCGAAAGTTCGTCACCACTCATTCTGTACGCCTGGCGCTTCTCGAGCGCGAAGTTGAGCGTGAAGTCACTCTAAATGCGCTGTGGTGAGCGTGAAGACACTCTAAATGCGCTGTGGTGAGCGGTCGGAGACCAGCCTGATGTGTGTCGCAGGTCGTCTGTGCGGTGCTTCTAATTGGCATCATTCGCATACCGAGCACCCTCTATGTCTAACTTGACAAGCTATCGGAATCCGTCGAGCTGGTTGAGAAACGATGGTCATCTCCGAAAAACTTACTGGTATAACCTCAAATACACAGGCATTTCATGTTCATTACGCAACTTGTAGCATTCACTACTGTTAATTTCTCGTAGAATCCCAGTGAATATGCCTGAAGCGACATCCTCTAAATCATCCAGCAGTCGGTCACACCGAAGCAGCCGTCATCATCAACGGTCCTCTGTCATCGAAAAGTACCTCGCTGGTGTCCTCCTCTTAGTCGTTCTGCTTGCATCCGGCCTTGCCGAAATGCCGTGGATTCCAAACCCTTGGCCGGTTCGGATCTTACAGGGAACCCTTCTTGGCGCTTTGTTTATCGTCATCGCAGTTGCAACCTTTCAGGAACGCTTCCAGACGATGCTGCTCCGTGGTCCAACACCCTGGATGCTGGCCCTAACCGCTTGGCACTTTTACGGCATCCTCAATGCACCGGATTCCAAGTGGGCTCTTGCGCGCTGTCTCCTGATTCTCATTGGACTCTCCGTTTACATCATCGCCGGATTTGGTCTGAAGTCAGACACCATCCGGTGGGTAGCAACCGCGGCCATCGGAATCGGCGTTGCACAATCCCTCCTTGGTTTTGCCCAGTTCGGTCAGGACCAGTCCGCATCCCGTGGAGCCATCTTCGCATCGTTCGGCAACCACGAGTCCCTGGGCTCCTTCCTGCTGATCCTCATTCCTCCCGCGATTGCACTGGCTCTCCAGCCACGCCTCGAGTTCAAAACCCGCCTTTACTCGCAGGCAGCTGCAGTCGTCCTCGTCGGTGCACTGCTAATCGCCCGGACACGTTCCGCGTGGATTGGTCTGGTCGCAGGCGCCATCATGATGGCAGTCCTCGCAGCAAAAGAAGGCCATATCCGCATCGATCGTAATCGAAAGCACGACCTCGTCGGACCCGCTGCTGTTGTTGCCGCAGGCCTGATCGTCTTTGTGATTATCGGCGAGCTGATGCCCCTCCTAGGAGAACGCGCATCAACCTTTCAGTTTCTAAAAGATGACACATCGTTTATTGACCGCTTAAACCAATGGCGAGGCGCTGTTCTTGCCACCGCGGAGCGGCCATTTACCGGATGGGGCACGGGCTCCTGGCCAATCGTTCAGAGCTGGTGGACGCACACCGCCGATGAGCCATTCACCGTCACACGCGTCGGAACCGGGCATTCCAATCTCGCACACAATGTCTGGGTACAGACAGCCGCTGAGCTTGGGGTTACGGGTTTGGCGTTATATGCAGGTCTGTTTATTTCCCTGATGCACTCTGTCATCCAGCGTCTGCCGGAAATGAGTGAGCGAAACCACCATCACCGTAAAGCCCTCGCGATGGGAGCCGTCTGTGCGGTGTTTGCATCTATCGTGGATGGCCTTGGTAGCCCGGCCCACGTCTTCCCCGGTGTGTTGATTCAGCTTTGGTTCTGGATGGGAGTCGGAGTTGGCGCGTGTCGTGAACACGATGTTGCTCCGGAAGCGCTGCTGCCGGTAAAGCCTATGATGCACATCACGACCGGAGTGATCGCAGCGGTTATCGGCTGTATCCCTCTGGCGTTTGCGTTCCGTCTTAACCAGGGGCAGGCCCGAATCAAGCCTCCAACGGTTGAGATTGTTGCTCAGACCATCAAGCGCCCGGATGGCAAACAAGGTGTTCAAGCGATTGCCGTTGTCACAAACCCGGATGGTAAAGACCGGACAAGCGCCCCCGGTATTGAGTGGTCCGCAACCGGTCTCACCAATGTTGGCCAGTCGGCGATCGATGTCGATGGTGGTGGAGTTCGCAGTGTCCTGACGGGAATCGCGCAACCAGGCGCGCAGCCTGTCTTCTATGCAAAGTGGCGGGATGAAACCGGACGGATTATCACAACGCATAATCCATAGGGGCTTGCCGCCTAGTGCTCTCTACCCGGACCCAGCTCCACGAGGTATAGCGTCCGCATAGAGTCTTCAACATCCCGCTTTCCGCGTAATGTACCAAGCTCAAGCAAGTACTGCTCCAGCGCCGACTGTGTGTAGTCTGTAAAGGTTCGTGATCGCGCTTTCCCGAGGCGCTTGGCCTGCGGGTCATCCGATGGCACCCATTCCAGAATGAGGTGTCGTGTCCCGCGGCTGAGTGTATGGACAACTTCTTGAAGCGGGATGCCTGCGGCGAGGCAGAGGTGGTGGATGAGGGCAAGTGCCATCACCGTGTCCGCATCAAGACGCTCAAACCAGCCCGGACGCTCCGTGCCATGCAGACCTATTCCGGGACTTGGAGCAAGGACATCCATGCGAACCGTTTGGATGCCCGCCGCATCCTGTTGATGTTCAACCGTACGTGCATAGAGCTGTTCTGCCGCCATCGTGTCCGGCTCAACCGCAAGCACCACATCTGAAAATGGCGAAGCAAGTCTGCTGTAACGTCCGGCATTGGCACCATAATCCACGGTTACACGGCCAGACAGCGTCTTCAACCATCCCGAAATAATCTCTTCCTTGCTTGCACGGGCTTTGTCGGAGTAGCCATCCTCCGCATCGTAGCCGCCCCACTGAGACCGACTGGCATCGATTTTTGGACCATTCGCAACCACCAACCCGCGGAGGCTGTCCAGCAAACCGAGCAGCTGATTCTTACTGAGTGACCCCACCGTAGCCGTTCCGGTTGGTCGATCGCCCGCTGAACGCGTCGCTTTGGCATGCATGTGGATGTGGGCAACCATCCCGGGGTTCAGCCACGATGTTTTTGGGAGTAACGCGGATGCCATATCCAGCGGAATTCCATCCGGGAATTGAAGGAGCATTCCAGCCATCCGGGAGTCGAACGCGTGCATGAGTGCAAGTGGCGCAAGAAAGTGGCGGCAGAACTGTCCGTAGCCTGCCCAAAGCGAACCATCAGCGTAGCGAACCAGTGACAGCGTGTCGATAAGCACCGGCTTGCTGCCCACAAACTGGATATTGCTGGATGCCGCATCCTGCAGCCACATCCCGTGCTCAGTCGCCGTGATCATGACATCCAGAGTGTGCAGCGCGGCAGCCTGTAGCTGGCCGTGCGTCCATTCATGGGAATACGAAATCCAGGAAAGCTCGGTGGGTGCGATAACACGCATCGGCGATATTGGCCAAGAATCCAGAGGGAGCGTTGCGATGTCGACATCGGTGTGTGCGACAAGCGCTCCACTTGAGACCAGCTTTTCCAGGAGCCCGCTTGACTCAAGGAATGCAAAGTCATCGATAGCCGGCGTGAAGATCGCCCGCAAGAGCTGACCTTCGTGGCGGAACATCCTCCCACCGGGATCGCGAAAGCTGCTGGGATGCCAGTGGTGTGTGTAGGACATAGACTTCGGAGTACGGACGTATCCGTCTTACGGCGAGTTCAGGATTCCTGCTATGGAATTCGGGTTGATTTACCGACATCTTCCTTGGAGTACCTATGCCAAGAAGCACATCGGTTGTCGAGCTTGATCCAATACAGCTGCCATCCCCGCTGGATCATCAGCATCTAAGTGATGTTGCCAGCAACTTTGGCACTAGTCGTGGCGATCAGAAGCCGCAGAGTGCATCACCTGAATCCCATTTTTTACCCAGTCTCGAAGCCTTCCGTGCCATGGCTATTGTGTGCGTTGTCGCTGGGCACGCGATTGGCAGCACCGGCTGGGTGATTGATTCCCCGATTGAGAAGTTCATCGCGAATATCATCCTTGGCGGCACCAACCTCTTCGTCTTTATCAGCGGCTATCTCTTTCACCACGTCTTCAAGAATCGCTATACCTATAAAGGCTTTCTGCTCCAAAAGGCGCAGCGTGTCTTGGTCCCGTACCTTTTCCTTTCGGCGCTTCCCATCCTGATGGCGGTAAAGAACGACCACCCGGCGGGGCTCCCCGGCGCCTTAATGGCCTATCTTGGGCACCTCGCCAAGGGCGATATCTGGATCTGCTACTGGTATGTTCCGTTTGTGATGGCGATGTTCGCGCTCTCGCCCATCCACCGTTGGTTTGCCACCCTTCCGGCGAAGGTCCAGATCACAGCGGTTGGAACCATGCTTGCGGTCGCCAGCATCACTCAGCGGCCCATCAACAACATCGGAATACCCCAGCTGCTCGTCTACTTCACACCCGTCTATCTGGCTGGCGTGACGGCCGCCGTCCATCGCCAACGCCTCATGGCATTCCTATCGCGTCATCACGTAAAGCTGCTCATCGGGGCGGTTGGACTTGCTTTTGCACAAGCCATCCTCGCCACGAACACCGGTTCCTACCATCGCGCTTTCGGCAGCATTGGCAACATCGACCTGCAGCTCATCCAGAAAATCCTGATGTGTGGTTGGTTGCTCTATGCGCTTCAGTGGTTTGACCAGCACAATAGCAAGGTGGTTGGGCTTTTGGCAGCATCCAGCTTTGCCGTCTTCTTCATCCACCCATATGTCATCGATCTGTGGCTAAGGACCTGGAAACTCCACGCATTTATGAGTGGTGGGCTTGCTCTGCCGGCGGCAGTCGCCATCATTCTTGCCATGAGCATTCTCTGCGCGCTCGCTATACGCAAAGTCGCAGGCAAGCGATCACGCTACCTGATCGGCTGGTAGAACCTAAAGCCATCGGTCGGCAAAGTCCAGAAAGGCTGCCCAGTCATCCGCTGTCACCGCGTGGACTCCCGGTCGTAGAAATGTCCCTTGACGCCCAAGGCTTACCTTTCCTTGCTCGACCGTTGCCGGGATACCCGAATCGTTCTTTCCAAGGAGCGCCCACGCCGGCTGCGCAGCACGAAGCGCTTCGAACTGGCC
>JBEEMN010000033.1:0-8759 GCA_041192625.1 Armatimonadota bacterium | reverse complement strand
TCCAAGCGTGCTCGTAGCACTGGATGCTCCTGTTGAGCTCAACCCGGATGGCTCACCAACCACAGGATTACGCTCACAGTTTGCAGATTGGGTTACACAGCCATCCAATCCACTGACAAGTCGTGTGATTGTCAACCGAATGTTCCAGCATCACTTCGGACGGGGAATTGTACGTACGACGAGTAACTTTGGATACACCGGTTCGAAACCAACGCATCCCGAGCTGCTGGACTACCTTGCTGGGCGTCTCGTTTCTGGTGGATGGAAACTCAAAGCGCTTCACAAAGAAATTCTTCTTAGTAATACGTACCAAATGTCCAGTGCTCCCAGCGCTGCTGCACTAAAGAAGGATCCTGAAAATGAGCTGCTTTGGCGCGTCGACATGCAGCGTCTGGAAGCGGAATCTATCCGGGACTCGATTCTCAGTGCATCCGGCCAGCTGAACCTGAACATCGGTGGACCCAGTGTTCTCGTTCGCATCCCGGATGAAGTCCTCGCTGGACAGAGTGTTCCCGGAGCAGGCTGGGGGCTTTCCAGCCCCGGAGATCAGGCTCGTCGTAGCGTTTATGTGAAAATCAAGCGCTCGCTGACAGTTCCACTCTTTGCCGCATTCGATGCAGCTGATACAGACACCGCATGCCCGGTTCGTAACACAACCGTTGTGCCGACGCAGGCGCTATCGCTTTTGAACTCGCAGTTCATCCAAGAACAGGCTGGTATCTTCGCTAAGAATGTTGCTGAAAAGTACACAGAACCAGCGGAGCAAGTTGCCGAGGTGCTGTGGCGCGTTCTTCAGCGTAAGCCAACCACTGTTGAAGTCAATCGCGGCACTGGCTTTATTGCAAAGATGACTGCAACGAATGGGAACAATCGCATGGATGCCCTGAAGCAATACTGCATGGTTGCACTGAACCTCAACGAGTTCATTTACATCGATTAGGAGACCACAATGTCAAATACTTTCTGTGGACGAACACGTCGTCAATTTATCTGGGAGGTCGGTGCTGGCTTCAGTGGAGTTGCCCTGGCTGGGATGCTAGACAACGGCTTTTATGCGAATCAGGCATTTGCTGCCGATGGCAAGACGGCCTTTAAGAACCCTCTCGCACCAAAGGCCCCGCATTTTCCCGCCAAAGCCAAAGCCGTAATCTTCCTCTACATGTACGGCGGTCCAAGCCATATCGATACATTTGATTACAAACCCACGATGTACGGGCGAGACAATCAGACCATCGAGGTCAAGACCTTTGGTCGTGGTGGACGTCGCAATGTGGGCCGGATTGTTGAGCCACGCTGGAAGTTCAAGCAGTATGGGGAATGCGGTAAGTGGGTCAGCGACCTCTTCCCAAATGTCGGTAAGCACGTGGATGACATCGCATTTGTCCATTCGATGACGGCAGACTCACCGATTCATGGCTCAGCGATGCTGCAGATGAACAGTGGCAAGATTCTAAGTGGATCGCCATGTATGGGCTCGTGGATTAACTACGGTCTGGGTACCGTGAACGAAAACCTTCCGGGGTTTGTTGTGATGCTCGATCCCCGCGGCGGCCCAATTTCAGGTCCTAAAAACTGGTCTGCTGGCTACATGCCGGCAACCTACCAAGCCACGGTTATCTCGGCCACCACCAACCCGATCTTGGACCTCAAGCGCCCTGAGTCGGTTGCTGCGGACTCACAGCGCCAAATGTTGGACACACTCCGACAGTACAACGATGAGCATGAGATTCCACGGGGAGACAACTCTAACCTGAAGGCGCGTATTGCATCGTATGAGCTTGCTTACAAAATGCAGTCGAGTGCCCCTGAGGCAACAGACCTTAGCAAGGAACCTGAGCACATCCAAAAGATGTATGGTCTTGACAACCCGCGCAGCGCCGCATTTGGTCGTCAGTGTCTAATGGCACGCCGCTTGGTAGAACGCGGTGTACGCTTCATCCAGATTTATTCTGGTGGCAACCATAACGATGCAAACTGGGATGCCCATGGTGACCTGTTTGATAACCACACCCTCCATGCGGGAGAGACCGATAAGCCAATCGCTGGACTTCTCGAAGACCTCAAACAACGTGGCTTACTGGATTCAACGTTGATCGTCTGGGGTGGAGAGTTTGGTCGTCAGCCAGTCGCTGAATATGAACGCGGTACGGGTCGTGACCATAATGCGTATGGCTTCACGATGTGGATGGCTGGTGGTGGCGTCAAGGGTGGTGTATCTGTGGGCCAGACCGATGAGCTCGGCAGCAAAGCAGTCGAGAATCCTTATCAGGTCAAGCACCTCCATGCGACGATGCTCAACCAGCTCGGATTCGATCCTAACAGACTGTCGTTCTTCTACGGAGGACTCAACCAGAAACTGGTTGGCGTGGAACATACCAACACGATCAAGGAAGTTATCGCGTAGACATTTGCGATATCGGTTATGCGACAGCCCCGCTCCCGCGGGGCTGTTTTTTTGCGCTTCCCTGTTCAATGAACAGCATTGATGTAAGTCAAGACAGAGCTCGGGGCAGGGCACGGCAAAGAAAAACAGCCTGCCGAATCACTGGCAGGCTGCATCCTATACAATCCGATTCCCGCGGCCCTACTGCATGTGGAGAAGCTGCACCTGAACAAAGTCATGGATCAGGAAGTACATGCGGCCAATCAACAGGGACATTCTCGCCATAATCGTCGAGCCAAACAGTGCCCCAAAAGCAACCATCAGGGTGTAGCGCCCAAACTTGCTCACGGATGGAATGACTTTGCCCTTCTGCTCGAATGAGAAGAAGAAGTAGGTCATCACCGATGCCAATATCACCATGAACAAAACATTGTTTAAAGCAGCACTGAACGGCGTCAAGCCGTAGGCGCCAGGCTGATTGACTTCCGGCAGATCCATCACAGCCTTGCTGGCTGCAGTCCTGAACTTAGGGAAGTAATCTGCGGCAAATGCTTGGAAGGTCTGACCAGCAGTCGCTCCAAGAAAGAGGCCGAAAATCAGGCGACTCATCCAGGAGTTCTGCTTCGAATAAATCATGTAGAACATCATCGCGGCCGGAATCGCAAACAACATCCACCAGCGGCCCTCGATCATCATCAGTGTCCACCACTGTGGACGCAGAATGTCATTCCAGGCGGCAGAAATGGAGTATCCGGCAGCGAGGCCAAGGTACAAGTGCTCAAAGAAGCGGAATACCTTGTTCTCTTTATAGAGAATCGAATAAATGCCCAGTGTGCTTGCGACACCCAGAAGAATGACAATGAGCTTTACTGTTTCTTCCTTCACTTTGTCGCTCCTTGCTGACGCTTGCGGTCCTGAATCATCCCAACATTTCCAAGGATGATCAGCAAAATGATAAGCAAGTGGGAATAGGACAACGATGCGCTAGCACGTGTCGCAAACCCAGGGCGCTTCATCACCGTTTCGAACTCATTGGCTCCCTTGAGACCCACAAGCATTCCCTGCAGCTGGCCCGTTTCCAGCATCGGATAAGCCTCATTGGCCATAACCGATGTCGGACAGAACAAGGTTGCGATTGGGGTTGTTCCTGCGCGCTGGAAGAATTGAACCCAGTACTTCACCGTGTCGGCAGCAGCGAACTCAATAATCAACCCAACATCATCTGCCTTCTTGTAGTTGGCCATGACAGGAATCGTTGATAGCTTGGTTCCCTTGACATCAGTGCCCAAAGCTCCATGAAGGTCATTGACCATTGCTTTCAGGAGGGATTGGATACCTTGCGGCGGTCGGAAGCCCCAGTTCACCCAATCTTCACCATACTTATAGCCGGCCTTGTCAGCAATCCGCTGCGCGGTAGAGCCGCCGAGGTCGCGTCCCTGAGGGTCATTGAAGGCAAAGATTGCAAACTTCATCCGCTTTGAAACGATGTGATTCAACGTCGCTTCGAGCTGGCTTAAGTTTTCCGCAAGTGTTCCAGATCCAAAGTTACACGAAATGATAACCAGTTTGTCCTTAGTCTTAGGATCCGTAGACACGGTTTCGATCGTCTCGTAAAAGGACTTTGTCGGAGGGGTAATCGCTGGAGGAGGTAGGGGAACGTTCACCAAAAGTGGAATCGAAACCACTAACGCAAGCAGCATGTAAAGGACACGTCGGTCAAGCTGAGGGATTCTCATAGTTCCTCCTCGAAGTACGATCCGCGTTCAAGGGAAAGCCAGAGGCGCAGTGCTGTTGCAAGGCCGCCGACGCCAAGACCGAAGTCGATGGCCATGATGGCTGGGGAGTTGACCTTCTTCAAGATCCAGTTGGCCATATTTTCGACGCGAAGGTTTGCTGTCAGTCCCTCATTCGGGATTGCATTGGTGATTGCCTGACCAATGGCTACCTGACCGAGCATGATAATGCCTGCAGAAACCAAAAGGATCGTGGCTTCCGTTGATCGGATACGGAAGGCTCTGTAGGCAGCGGAAACTATATAGAACGCGATGATAGAGAACATCGTCGCATCAAGGCTTTTCATCAAGCCGGAATACGCAAACTCGTTTAGCTGATGCACCCACGGAGACTTGATGTATTCCTTGCCGATGTGTGCGATGACCATCACGATCATGCTTACGATCAAGACAAGGGAATATGCCCAGCCGGATTGAGTTCGTGCCACCTTGCGCATGTGTATCGAGACGAGGGAATACACACCGAGGCCCAGAGCGAAAGACTGTAACACGGTGGTGATGTCTGAAAATGGCTTGATATACGATGTCAGGAAGTTCTTTTGATCGCTTTCAGGACCACTCACTGGCCAGAAGAACTCAAGCGCGTAGAACAATCCTGCGGCGAACGTCACGGCCATGATTAATGGACGTCTAAGCTTGGTTGGAACCAGTGTCAGCGCAAAGAAGAGGATGACGGAAACCACTGCCGCACCCGCAAGATGGGTGTAGAGAGCGGCTCCGTGTTGTACCTGAAACATCACTTACCTCCCTTTGCTGGTGAATAGTAGCTGGCTGCCGGCATGTCCTTGTCCTCGAACAAGTTTTTCACCAGAGGCAGCTTGACCATTGTTAGGAGAAAGCCCAGCATCACGGTCACTAGAATTGCTATTTTGACCCTGTCCTGCCCAATCATCGAACCAAGCAATGTAGGCTGGCGGGTGAGGTAGGCCGTTGCAGCGTAGTATTCATCCCCGATGATGACATAGTCGCAGCTGGCAATAAAGAACGGAATCTGGGTGGTGCTTGGCGTGCCGGCTACTTGAATCGCCCCAACCATATTCGCGTTCTCAGCCATAATCAACGATTCTGCGAAGAAGGTTCCGAAAAGGAATGTTGCAGCATACTGCTCGCGCTGGATCATCCCCGCTACGCCAGCCGCATACGCAAACTGCTGGTTGGAGAGGTAACGGACATCATCGGATGAAAATGCATCACTGCGCCCAGCTTTGTTGTATGCGGAGCTGATTGCATCTTCGGCGATTGGCAACAATGCCGCTTCGTAGATTGGCATCTGAACCTTGGTTCCATACCGTGCGGCGGCAGATGCGATATTGGTACAGATCGCTAATGCCTGCAGCGTCACGACATCGATACCGCCAAGGCCCGATGACAACAGAATTCCGCGCCCCATCTCAACGGCGCGTCCGACAGCTTCATCGATAGCAGTCAATCCCGGGATACGGCGGATAAACAATTTCTTGCCACGCTGTGCTGCGATGACTGTCCAGACGATTACGGCCGAAATGACAATCAGGATTACACGGGCTGGCCATGTTGCATGGTTCATTTAACTGGGAGCCTCTCCTCGGGAAACATCGTTAAGACCACCGGATTTGAGTACGGTCAATTCTTCGATTCTTTGTATCAGACATTCAACTCCGTCCCTTGATGTCAACAGCGACTTTGCTTGTTCCATCCGCGCCAAACCGAACAGCGGACCAAGGATCGGAGTCATTACAACCACACCAGCCCCCATTGTATGGGCAAGCGGCCTGTGCATGTCGAGTGCCAAGATCGCAGGGACTGAAAGACCACGCTTCACGACGAACTCTGCGAGTGACTGAATCAAGGTCTCACGCTCAGCCGCTGGAAGCTCATCCTCATTCAGAGAAAATGCATTTCGAAGGTTCATGTCGCCAGTCCTTCCCGCATCAACTCCATCCGCTTAGTTATCACAGCACGAACTGCCGCATCGTTTCCACGGGGATTGATACGGATTCCGCGAAACTGATCCAAGCGACTGGGTAGCCGAATTGTCGTAACGAAAAATCCGTCCCGACCCGCCGATGCACGACGAACATCGGTCCACGCGATGTGGCGATTGAAGAACGGGAGGCATTTTTGCGAGATACCTACATCGTCTATCGTGTACGTAACAGGAAAGAGGAACTCGCTCATGGCGCTCGTCAAAGCGACTAAGGGCAACAAAAGTGCGGCCGGGACAGGCAGGAAGTACCACCAGGCGAGCATCGCTGCTCCGTATCCGATGATAACCAGACACAATTTGGCTGGCATTTCCTTGGCCAGATGAATGGTCCACGTCAATACCGGGCCATCCAACACAGCGTCCTGCGCGGGAAAACCAAGTCGGTTATTGTCAGCTTGTTGGCTTTGCACTGCGGCGCAATTATAGGATGTAAGAACATCGTAGTCAACGCAAACCGCAGGTAACTACAGGATTCCTTAATCTCTCCCGGTAGAATAATGGGCATGCGCAAATCTGTTGCCGTTCTTGGCTCAACCGGATCGATTGGAACGCAAACACTCGATGTCATTGAGCGCATCGGTACAGATCACATCGATGTGCTGCATCTCGTGGCCAATCAAAGCTCACCACTGCTCGCGGAGCAGGCAAAACGTTTCCCGCAAGCGATGGCGTCCGCCACACGCACACACGGACCATCTGTACTCGTCGATGCTGTCATGGACCCGCGTGTTGACACCGTTGTTGTCGCAGTAAGCGGGGCCGCGGCCCTCGAAGCGACTATCGCAGCCTGCAAGCGCGGGCTCCGCGTCTGCATTGCGACAAAAGAGGTTTTGGTTGCGGCAGGTGCACTTGTGATGCAGCTAGCTGCGGACCACGGCGCAACGCTGCTACCGATTGATAGCGAGCACTCAGCTCTGTTTCAGGCGATGCAAGGCTATACACCAGAAACCATCGACCGCATGCACCTCACGGCTAGCGGCGGACCATTCCGTACCTGGTCGGCTGAACAGATTCAGAACGCAACCATTTCCGATGCGCTAAACCACCCCACGTGGAAAATGGGCGGAAAGATAACCATCGACTCGGCATCGATGATGAACAAAGGCCTTGAGATCATCGAGGCGTGCTGGCTTTATGGAATCCCGGAAAGCCGCGTCGATGTCGTCGTGCATCCGCAATCGATTGTGCATTCGCTGGTTGAGTTCACCGATGGCTCCCTTCTCGCTCAGCTGGGATATCCGGATATGCGCCTGCCGATCCAGATTGCGCTCTTGCATCCAATCAAGCTGGATACCGGCATTCCCCGATTACACCCAACTCAAATGGGGACGCTTACGTTTGAGGCCCCTGATACTGGAAAATTCCCCGCTTTGGAACTTGCACGGCAAGCGCTGCGTAATGGCGGTACGGTACCCGATGTGATGAATGCTGCGAACGAAGACGTCGTTGCTGGCTTTCTAGAAAACAAGTGCTCGTTCGCCCAAATGCACGACATCGTCGCGGATGCGATGGACACGGTGCAACGTTTGGATCCGATGAGCTTAACGGACATTTTGGATGTCGATACACAGGCGCGGGCCTATGTGACATCGTGCTTGGAGAAACACATTGGCGCTTCTTAAATCGATGTTTTCTTTGGCGATGCTTGAGTCAGCGATTTCATTCGTTGTCGTCTTCGCTATCCTCGTCGTGTTTCACGAACTTGGCCACTTTCTTGCTGCCCGTGCATTCAAAATGCCAATCCTTGAGTTTGCCGTGGGATTTGGACCGAAAATCGTAACGATCGCGCGACAAGGCATTCTTGAATACACACTGCGTCTCTATCCTCTTGGCGGTTTTGTAAAGATTCGCGGGATGGAGATTGAAGAAGAAGCTGGCGATACCGAAGAGAAAGCGCCTGTCGATGAAGATAGCTTCAACAAGCGCCCAGTGCATCAGCGCTTTGCCGTCATTCTTGCAGGTCCGCTTGCCTCGCTCCTAGTGGGCTATCTGGGATATGTGTTGCTGTTTGCCGTCTACGGTAAGCCATCGATGACCGCGCAGATTGGTCAGGTGATGCCTGGTAAGCCGGCTGCGATTGCTGGTTTAAGAGCAGGGGACAAAGTTGTTTCCATTGATGGCAAAGCAGTCACGATTGATACGCTTGTCCCGACCATCGATGCGAGCAAGGGCTCTCCAATGGACTTCCTTGTTACCGATGACACCAAGGCGGAGCGTCACGTCGTTGTAAAGGCTGAAAAAGATTCAACCGGTGGCAAGGATGTCTACCGAATCGGTGTCCGCCCGACATTTGTCTTTGAGCCGTGCAGCTTCGGAGTCGCGTGGGTCGAAGCCGCATCCACGACGGCACAGTACGGATCAAAGCTTGTTTCGATCGTCAAGGCTGGAAAGACAAAAGATGCGGTTGGGGGGCCGGTCGGAATCGCCCAGACGTTCTATGCTCTCGCCGGAACCGGGGCACAGACGCGTATCGAACTCTTGGCAAGCTTATCGTTGTCTTTGTTCATCTTCAATATGTTCCCAATCCCAATCCTTGATGGTGGCCACCTCGTCCTTTTGACGATTGAGGCCATTCGTCGGAAGAAGCTCTCGGCCATCAACATGCAACGCGTGTATC
>JBEEMN010000032.1:0-8921 GCA_041192625.1 Armatimonadota bacterium | reverse complement strand
TCTATGGAGCATGCCATCTGGCCGAATGTGCCTCCGAGAGGATTTCCCTCCACGTAGCGGTCAATCCGTGCATAGTCCTCTTTGCGGTACCAGGCTAACAGACCTGGAAGCCAGTGGAGGTTTCCATTCCAGCGTTTGATGATGTCAATGGTTGTCGCAGCCTCACTAAAGTCAACCACGCCGATTTCAGCGAATGCTTGTTGCTCTTCCGCAAAGCGGGTGCCAAGGGGGTGCCAAGATTGTGTGGCGATGGTCAGCAAGAGTGTCCGGGATGCGCCGTTTGGATCCGTCGACAGCCATGCAACCTGAAGGACATCTTGCTGCGTAAGCTGTGTTGGTGGTTTCACTTATTACTCGGTCCGCGCGTAGAAAATGGGTCACTCACGGTTGGTGGTGCAGGCTCAACTTCAAGGCCATTCATGAAGCGTTTGTCAACGGTTTGGGGTCTTGGGGCTTCCATGGGTGGTGTAACCGCAATGTCTCCCTCACTAGGCGCTTCGATGCCAGCTTGTATTGCGACAGGAGTTGTGGGCGGTACTGGAGTCGATCGCGGCGTAATGAGAGAAATCATCAGCGTCAGCTGCACCGCAATAATAGTCGCAATCAAAGACACCAATCCCAGCCCACTAAGCTTCGCTGAAGGCCGCTTCACATGAGCGTTGTGCACCTCAGA
The DNA here is from genome assembly GCA_041192625.1 of Armatimonadota bacterium. Classification (GTDB taxonomy): domain Bacteria; phylum Armatimonadota; class Armatimonadia; order Armatimonadales; family Armatimonadaceae; genus CAIRTT01. Next base: position 8,248 of record JBEEMN010000032.1, on the reverse strand, counting down.
TGTGTCCTGATGATGCTGATTATTGCCTTGGGAGAACAATGTAGATTTAGCAGTGGTTTCGTGCACGGATGATTGTTGCTTAATGGCCATCTCTGTGGACGTATCTTACCAGCGATAGAATCCGGTTATGGCACGTGAAAATAGCACAAGTGGAGCTGTCAGAGCAGAGGACCAACGCCTTCGAGGGATTTCCCGGTCCTTACTAATCGCCGTTGGTGGCACTGGACATCGGGTGTTGCTGGATATCCGGCAGAGGATGATCCAAAAGTACGGCTCGACAGACCATGTACCGATTGTTTCGTATCTTCTCCTTGACACGGATGAAGCAATCTTTACATCCAATCCAAACTTCTCGGAAGCCGCAAACCTTCCAAGTGCCGACAAGATTCATACATCGGTGCATGGTGTCGACCAGCTCCGGCAGAACTTGCATCAATATCCGCATTTGCGTGATTGGCTAGACCCCCGGACGCTGAGCGGAGACATCGCGCAGGGTGCAGGCGCCGTGCGTGCACGGGGACGGCTTGCTTACTTCTGGAATTACGAGAAGATCTCAAGGCGTATTGAAGAAAAGTACACAGAAATCACCAAGGATGCGAGTAAGGCTGCAGCGATGCGCCGCGGGTTGCAGGTCTCTGAAGGTGTGACTGTGTATATCGTGGGCAGCCTTCTCGGTGGCACGGGCTCGGGGATGTTCCTCGACCTTGCGTACACGGTACGTCAGCTTCTCAAAAGCCAGCCGATGCTGCAGGTTGTTGGCATTTTTACCGTGCCTCCGCACACAGCAGCTGCTGCCGTTGATAACCGACCGAATGCATATGCCAGCCTACTTGAGTTGAACCACTACTCGGATGCGAATACAGAGTTCACGGCCCAGTACCGTCCGGATCAACCCGGTGTCGCAAGCATCGACCCGCCATTTCGCTATACCTATCTTGTCGATTCCAGCTCGCCACGGGCGAATCTTGGGACCGTTGACAAGCTGGTTGAAATGATTGGCCATTCGGTGTTCTTGGATTTAACCAGCGAGTTTCAGCGCCAAAAGAAGTCCAACCGCGATAACTTTGATCAGTTTCTGACCCAACCGGATGAACTTGGTTGCCCGCAGAACTTTATGACGATGGGCCTTTCGGCCATCCACTTTCCACGTGAAAAAGTGTTGGAGGCGTGCGTCAATCGCCTCGCTGGTCATATCGTTCGCCGCTGGACGCAGCCCCTCGACCGCATTGGTAATATCGGCGGTTTCACGGATGAAGAAATGCGCCGGCTTGGCTTAACGATTGATTCGCTTGAACAGCAGCTGCTGGCAGCAGGCCCCGACAGTGGAGAGTCGCTCCGCGACCGCGCGATTGGGTATTGGTCATCCGCACATCAGCAGTACCAACTGAATTACCCTGGACACGGTCGGGTAGTGGACTTCCTCGGTGTACGCCAACGAGATCTCGAAGCGCGCTATGTCGATACGGACCCAAACCCGGATCCGACCGCCAAGCAACGGGCAAACCTCGGTGATGACACGTACCAGATGCAACAGAATGTCCGGGATGTCCTTGCGGCCAAAGAGGCTGCGCTCCGGAATTTTGTCGCGGAATGTATCAATCATCCACACCGCAGGCATGGGGTTGCCCGAAGCTTTCTGGAGCATGCCAATGAGCGCTTCCGTCACGGTGTTGTTGAATGGACGCGTCGGCGTGAGCAGATGCAGGTTGACCTGCCGGAAGCCGCATCGATGCGGGACCAACAGCTAGGTCTGATCACAGAGTTTGCGCGTGACCCTGCCTTGATGCTTATTCCAGGAGCCAAGCGCAAGGAAATCGATGAGCGCGTTGATACCTACCTTTCGCATGCGCGGCGCTGGGCGGCAACATTTCTTGAGATGCGTGCGGCCGACCATGGCACGTATCTGTTGATTCGCTTGCAGGAGACGGTAGAGGCTCTGAAAGCCGAACTGGATGCCTATATTGAGCTCATGCGCTCCCTTGAGGGGCAGTTTGTCAAGGCTGAACAAAATGCCATGGATGCTCCCGTTGATGTCAACGGTCTGGTGATTTTCCAGCCAGGGCGACGTGTTGAGCATGAGGATGGCAGAGTTACCTTCGAAGGTGGCGACATCGATGTACGATTTGCGGCCTATGTCGGCGATGCATCCGATGCCAACAATGCTGCTGTCTCAGCGGCGGCTGCTAGGGCCTTGGATGCCTTGGGAGCCGCGGGGAGCATTTACAATATCCGCTCTTCGGATACGTCACGGCTCCGGGATACCCTCCAGGCGGAGTGTCGCCGCGTCTTTACAGCGGTCGGGGATGAAGCGGTTCTGGACAAGCTGTTTGAACGGTTTGGCGCAACGCCTGATCGCGCAATCGAAGAAATGCGCCGCCTCCATGGCCTCTCACAGCCATTTCTGCACATCAAGGAGAATGCTCCTGGATATTTGCATCATGCAAACAAAGAGCAGACGATTGTCGGTGTAATGAATGGGGCTGAACCCCGCTCGGATGCCGAGCATCAGTTCCGCGAGCTCCTGACAAAGAGTGCGCAAGGTATCCGAGATGGTCAGATCACCAACTCGGCGGAGCCGCACCAAGTGTTGTTTCTCCGTGAGCGTGCTGCCTTCCCATTACGGTTGCTCGAAGGCCTTGAAACGTATCGGTACGCCTACGAACAAGTGAAGCTGCAAGGTGCTAGTGCGAACCCAATGCATACGCGCCGTGATGTCCGTGAGTGGAATCGCATCGCTCCTCCAAGCTCTGAGGACCAATGGACTGCCTGGTCTACCTTTGTGCTTGCGTGGTCGCTTGGCATCGTGTCTGAGATTTCTGAGAAGATTTACACGGCTGTAGGTCAATCTGAGAAGATTCGCTTTGTTGCGGATTATCAGGATCAGTTTGGGATGGCGCGTCAGGACCCGATCGGCGGCTTTGACACGGTTCCACACGGAGCGGCAAGTTTGCAGGCGGAGCTAGTAGAGCAGGTGAGCGCACGGCGGGTTCCACTGGATGCTAGGTCGCTGGTACTGGGCCTGTGCGATGACCATGCGTTGATGACGCATTTGACACGTGCAGTTGAGCTGCGGGTGAACACGGATGGTAGCCAGGAAATTGGTTACAGTCTTCGGGAATTCGCAAACGTTGCTGCTAGTCGACTACCAAGATCTTTGGTCCGACCGCTACAGGAAGCCATCACTGGAGCCCTTGAGAAAGTCCAATTCAATCCAAACCTTCCACGGTCTGTTGCACAGCCCATCGTAAAGTCCGCTGCCACTCCTGTCATCGAAACGACTGCAGGAGGGTCTAATCCGTCGGCAAACACGGGTGAGCTTGACTTGACGGCGCGGTTACAACGTCTGAAGTCCCTTAAGGATGCTGATCTCATTTCTGAAGATGAGTTTCAAGCGCAGCGACAACGCATTTTGGCGGAGCTGTAAATGCCAAGGTGGTTTGATGTCAACCCGGAGGGGCCGGTGACTTCGGATGACTTTATGCGCTTCGATGCCATCGCCGGCTATCCGTTGCCCCTTCTGCTGCGGGAACATTTAGAGGTGGCAAATGGGGGCTATTCTGAGCCGAATGGGTATGTTGTTCCGTATCCTGATGGCCGAATCGATGTCCACCAGGTGGATTGCTTTCTAGCGCTGCACGGTAACCACTGGGATGGAGAGCTTCCGGATGCGTATCGTCGCCGTCCGCTGCTGGATGTACTGGCGGATTTACAGGATGAATTTCCCGATGAGGCAATGGTCCCATTTGCGCTGGATTCATTTGGTGGTGTGCTTGCGGTGAGGATTGATGCAGGCGAAGCAGGCGATGTTGTCCTGATCACTCCCGATGGCGAGGATCCACATTTTGTGGCGCGATCGTTTGCAGAGTTTCTGGAGAATTTGCATTGAGTTTAAACGGTTCTACCAGCGTGTTTGCGGTTTGGGGATGCCCTGTAAAGCACAGTGCGAGCCCGGCAATGCACAATGCGGCGCTCCAGCACGGTGGCATCAATGGCGTCTATGTCCCATTTGAAGTGCAGCCAGATGACATTGCTGCAGCGATTGCAGGAGTACGTGCCCTTGGCATTCGTGGGGTAAACGTTACGGTTCCCCATAAAGAAGCGGTAGTGCCGTTCCTGGATGCATTGACGCCAGAGGCTGAGCGCCTCGGGGCCGTCAATACGCTTTACTGGGAAAATGGCCTGCTTTGTGGCGACACCACGGATGGCCGCGGCTACATCGCTGCGTTGCGATCATGTGATCTTGTTCCGGTCGCAGGGGCAACTGTAGTGGTCCTCGGTGCCGGAGGGAGTGCGCGGTCGGTCGTTTCTGCTCTCGCTGACATCGGCTGTAAAGTCACCGTTGCCAATCGAACGGTAGCAAAGGCTGAGGGACTGCTTTCGTTGGGTGCAGAGGCAATCGGAGGCTATGACAGCTCAGTTGTCTTAGAAGCACTCGCGGATGCGGCATTGGTGGTCAACACGACGACGCTTGGGATGTCTCCTAATGTTGGTGTGATGCCCGAGATAGATGTTGCCACGCTGCAGCCTAACTGCGTTGTTTCCGATTTGATTTATCGCCCTGACCGTACGGAGCTACTGTTGAAGGCTGAAGCGCGTGGGTTACGGGTTCAAAACGGCCTTGAGATGCTTGTCCAGCAGGGGGCAATTTCATTCGAACGGTGGCTTGGGGTCTCCGCACCTGTTCATGTGATGCGTCAAGCGGTGCAGGAATCCATCCAAGGCGGGGTGAAGTGAACATCCGCGGTCACGTATACGTCCAAACCCGCAACGGAACATACGAACCGGTGAAAGGTCAGGCACAATGAATAAATTGATGACGACTCTCGTTGGTGCAACGGCAGTCTTATCCCTGGTCGCATTCGCACAGGGCTCTGCCCATGCGCAACGTGGCAACGGCGGCGGCGGCTTTGGCGGTGGATTCGGTGGACAGCGCGGCGGCGGCTTGATGCAGATGGGCCTCAGCAACCTTCCAGTAGATGTACTGGTCAAGGGACTGAAGCTTACTGATGATCAGAAGACCAAGGTTGACGATGTTCAGAAGAAGATCCGCGAAGCGCAGCGTGCTGCATTCGGTGGTGGCAACAATCCATTCGGCGGTGGAGCCGGTGGTGGCAATCGCCCAGATCCTGCGCAGCTGCAGGAAATGATGACCAAGATGCAGGAAGATCGTAAGAAGAACGATGCTCAAATTGAGGCTGTCCTTACGGATGACCAAAAGAAGGCCCTTCCAGCATTCCTCAAAGATGTGCAGACCTTCCAGACAGCACAGTTGCCATTGGCTCTGGTTGGTGACCTCAAGCTCACCGATGATCAGAAGACCAAGATGGCTGCAGTCGTGACGCAAATTCAAAAGATTGCACAAGAGAAGCGCCAGGAAGCCATGGACAACCAGGATTTCCAGTCCCTTCGCGAGATCATGACCCAGACTCAGACTGCGCTCAAGGACAAGACCCGCGCACTCCTCACCGCTGATCAAAAAGCAATGGTTGAGAAGTACGAGAAGGAAAATCCTAACCAAGGCTTCGGCGGCCGTGGTGGACGCGGTGGCGCACCAGGCGCACCAGGTGCTGGCGGTCAGGGTGGTCGTGGCGGACGCGGCGGCAATGGCGGTGGCAACCCACCTCCAACCCAAAATGGCAACGGAGCTCCACCTCCACGCTTCTAGTCTCTGACTGGTAACCGTAAAGTGCTTGCAACGCAATGTTGCAGGCACTTTTCGTTTAAGTCGGTCACATTAAGTCGGTTTGTGATTGCGTCTCGTCAGACACAGAGTCATTCCGATAGCAAGTAGCTCCATGTTGTTATGCTTTCTCCTACCGGCTTCTTTGCCAGTAGTACAAATTGCAAGGGTTCCGTACGGTCATACGGGGCATCGTGGGGGATACTGGTAGAACTTTGCTACATGAGGCTGAAAATGGTTCTTGACAATGAGGTAAGTGCATTCCGGGAACAGGTGAGCGCGTTCTCGATGCTGCAGGTAAATGCCGGTACAAAAGGTATTTGCCATCCAAAGACCACCGCAGCATTTCTTGATTGGACCCGGCGCGTCGAAGATGATGGCTACGCTGGCTACGTTGCTGCACAAGAGGCGGCACTCACAGCCCGTGATCGACTAGCTGCTTTTTGTAATGCAAAATCCACGGAAATCGCCTTCACTGGCAACGCGACGGTCTCGCTCAATATTGCGATGGACCTCCCTTGGCATCGCTGGGATGCACCCGTCGATGTCCTCATTTCGGACCACGAATACCCAGCCACCAATATGGTCTTTGGCTATCTCCAGCAACGGGGGAAGATTCGGATCGTTCGCTACGGCTTGTCAACGGACTCCGAAACACTCATCGAGAATCTCGAGCGGGCCCGGACACCCAACACAAAGGTGATGGTCCTTTCCCATGTTTGCTGTAATACCGGCAAGCGCACCGATCCGACGGCTGCCAGTGCATGGGCAAAGGCAAATGGGATCATGTCCTACATCGATGGCGCACAGGCACTTGGCCAAGTGCCGGTAGACCTCACAGCCATGGGCTGCGACTTATACATCACAAATGGACATAAGTGGCTTGGCGGTCCAAACGGTGTTGGCTTGCTGTACGTTCGTGATGGCTTTGAAGACGACATGTGGCCTGTGCATGTCGGCCACGGGATGATGCCATTTACCCCGGACAATGAATATGTGGGAGATCCCATTTTTGCTCCCGGGGCACATCGCTTTGAACTCATGGCCACCCGACCGGCACAGACATTCGCCACAATGCACACCGCACTCGATGTTGTGAATGAGTTGGGACTCGACAACATTCGTGAACGGCAGGAGCTGCTGGCCGGTTACATCAAGAAACGTGTGCTTGAGCAACCTGACCGCTTTGAATTGATCTCCCCACTTGGCTTTAGTGACTCCAGTGCACTCGTCAGTATCCGCATCCATGGTGCTACAGGTGCCGATATCAATGCGTTTGCGGGCAAGGTATTGGATGAGAAACGTGCATTTCTGCGGCCAGTGCCTGAGTTTGATGCCTTGCGAATATCAGCGGCTTATTATAATGTTCCGGATGACTATGAGCGCCTTTGGGACCTCCTGGCGGAATTGAAAGGGTAGTGCATTGCAGCTATATTTTTTGAAAGTTGCTGGCCAGCTAAATGGCCCATTCACACTCGCACAGCTACGAACGATGATTGCAAGCGGAGCGATTAATCGTGAGTCGATACTCGTGGATGAGTATACAAAGCGGGAAGTGGAAGCAGGGGACATCGTAGCTCTCTTTGAGGATGCCGTTGTCGTGATGAAACATGAGGCTGACCTCGAAGAGGCTTCTGCGGTAATGGCGGCACAGTCAGCCGTCCATGACCCTGCCTATGAAGCCCTTCGCAATGCCGACATGCCAGCCTCCAGCATGTCCTATCCTCTTGCAATCAACTTCAAGCTGGTTTCCTGGACGCAGGACATCCGAATGACCGATGCCACAGGACGCAGCGTAGGCTTTGTCCATCAGAAAGCCCTAAAGCTTCGTGAGCAGATTGAAGTCTTTTCAGATGAGTCCCGAGGACGCCTGATGTACACCATCCAGGCCGATAACATCCTTGATTTTTCTGGCCGCTACCGCTTTAAGGGTGCGATGGGCACGGACTTCGGCTGCATTCGACGTCACGGTCTCGTGTCGCTTTGGAAGGCGCACTACACCATTGAAGATCCATCCGGGCGGGAGCTGTTCACCATCCGAGAGGCTAATCCATGGGTGAAGGTCTTCGATTCGCTGCTTTCAGAGGTACCGATTCTCGGAATGTTCACCGGGTATTTGTTTCACCCAGCGTACGATGTTGTAGATGCGATGGGGAACCACGTGATGCAGCTGGCTAAGCAGCCAAGCTTCTTCGAACGCAGCTACTCTGTCTCGAGTCTTGGCAGAGTGTCTCCAGACGATGAAGTACGAGTATTGCTCGGACTTATGATGATGATTTTGCTGGAGAGAAGTCGTGGCTAAGGGCGGCGTTTGCGCAGCTTGATAAAGCCCAGCGCTCCAAGTCCCAACACCGTAAAAGCCATCGTTCCAGGCTCGGGTATCGCCAAGGTACCCGGGCCGGTTGTGTAACAAAGTACAGCCGAACCATCAAAGGCAACCTTCGTTTCTGGATTTGCCACGTAGTTTTGATCCAGCTTGAATGAAAAGACCTTGGACTCATCCTTTTCTACAGTTCCATTAAAGCGGATGCCCGTAAGGAGATTCTCTCCGGATTTTTCGACGTAGGA
>JBEEMN010000031.1:0-10237 GCA_041192625.1 Armatimonadota bacterium | reverse complement strand
ACCGCTTGTTAGTGCTCCATCGTGGCATTGCAGGCATTCATAGGTCTGCCGGTTGAGTCCAGGCGCGCCGCTCCCCCGGTTTTTGAAGGTGTAAAAGACCCCTCCGAGGGCCGGATCAGCGACGGAGATCTCGATGATGTCAGATCCAGGGATATAGCCGATGTAAATGTCATCGGAGAAGTACAGGGCTCTCGGGTTGCTTGGGCTTATGTGTGCGATTTGGAGGGATGTCTTTGAAAACACCATGCTCTGGGTGCTTATATTGATGCCGAGCGTACGCAAGAGGGATGGCAGATAGCCGAATTTAGTATCGTAGGTGAGCGGGTTTTTGCCTTCCCGGATGGCAGCGTGCAGGCGCTCGACTTTGTTGGAGGGTGTTTTTGTGAAGTAGCCCATCGCATCGAGTGAGCGTTCATCCGAGCGTCTTGTGCCAGCCTCACTGGATGTGGCGATGAGAGGTGTTACAGCGATCGCCATCGAGGCAGCGACAACAATCCACTTTTGCACACGCATGATGCCACTACCGTATCAAAAGAAGTGTGTGTGTTCATCGGGCCTTTGGCAGGTTTCATTCGCATTCCAGCGCAGCACTATCCCTGTGTTCAATACGCACGAATAACGTGGATTTTTAGCGGGGTCAGCTGTACCGATGATGCATCATGCTACACTTTTAAGCTTTGGACACAAAACACATCCGTAATTCGATCAACAGCTGGCTCTACCCATCGCTGACATTTGGGACCTTGCTCCTCATCTGGTGGCTGGCGAGTGCCCGTGGGTATTTGTCGGAGCAGTTCTTTCCGACACCTGCTGCATTTGTCACGGGCTTCCGCGAGGAGCTGGCAAGCGGCAGTCTTTTCCGTGACACGCTGGCATCCCTGTCGCGCGTCGCCGCCGGATACGCGCTGAGCGTTGCGGTTGGGGTTCCACTCGGGATGATTCTCGGGACGGTGCTCGGTGCACGACTTGCGCTTTTACCACTGCTGAATTTTCTGCGTTCCTTATCTCCACTTGCGTGGATTCCATTTGCCATCTTCTGGATTGGGATTGGGCATGGCGCGGTCATTTTCTTGATCGTGATTGCAGCGCTGCCGACGATTGCGCTATCCACGATGGCGGCGGTCGCGGGCATCCCAAAAGTCTACTTCCGGGTCGCACAGGATTACGACCTAACGGGACTTCACCGGCTGACGCGGGTCATCTTTCCGGCGATTCTGCCGCAGCTGGTAACCACGCTTAGGGTCGCGATGGGCCTCTGTTGGTTGGTGATGGTCGCTGGCGAAATGCTAGCAGGAAACACCGGGCTTGATGCCAACAATGGCCTCCGGCTCGATTTGATTGTGGTCGGGATGGTTGTGATCGGCCTTCTCGGGATGTTGTGTGACCGCCTTTTGATGTTCTTGACGCGGCTGCCGGGAATCCGCTGGGGGTATGACAGATGAGTACCGGGAGTATCCGCATCAAGGGTCTGTCGCACTCTTATGGAGCGACAGCTGTCCTCAAAGATATCCACTTGGATGTTTCTCCGGGTGAGTTCGTAGCGATAGTGGGCCCAAGTGGCAGTGGCAAGTCGACCTTATTGTCGTTGTTGTCGGGATATTTAAAGCCGACATCGGGTGTGCTCGAGCGCACCGGGACCACGCGCACCGTCCACCAGGCAGATGGCCTTTACCCGTGGCTGACGGTCGAAGGCAACCTTGCGCTTGGGCTCCCAAAGCTGGATGCAGCATCGAAGCGCCGGGCGGTTTCCGACATGGTCGGACGTATTGGCCTCGCGGGGTTTGAGAAGTCGTTTCCACATGCGCTCAGCGGCGGGATGCGGCAGCGTGTTGAGATTGGGCGTGCGCTGTGTGGCGGTACGGATGTCCTGATGCTGGATGAGCCATTTAGTGCGCTCGATTACCTAACGCGTTTGAAGATGCGTGGTGAGCTGTGCCGTTTGCTCGAGGACCAGCCGCGAACCGTGATTTTGGTCACGCACGATATTGAAGAAGCGACACAGCTTGCTGACCGTGTGCTAGTGCTCTCGGAGCGGCCAGCATCAATTGTGTATGAGCTTAAGATCGATGTCCCCCGTCCACGGGATGTGACTGCACCAGGTGTCGTGGATGCAACCAAGGCGGTGTTAAAAGCGATGGGCTACGAACCGTAGGTTCGCAGCCCGCTTTTTTCTAACCGTGTTGTCGATTGGCTAGTTCGCTGGATACTTCCCTGCATCCGCCATGTCAACTGTAGCTTCCTTGATGTCCGCTGGAACAAACTGTCGGTCAAGGAACTGTGTGACAGGAATCGGCTTGCTGATGATCTTCGCTTTCACGGCCATTTCGACAATCTTCATCATTTCGTCATCGCCCGGAGTGAGCTGACGGTAACTAACACGGCCTGGGTCGTTGAGCACAAACTTGATGAGCTTTTCATCCTGCTTGTAGTACGGACTTGCGACCTTTGCCGCTTCGTTACGATGGGTTTCCGCCCATTCGCCAGACTCTGCGATTCCGCGAACGAGGTCTTTGACGACCTGTGGTTCTTTGGCGATAAGCTCATCGGAGACAACTAGCACACAGGAAATAAACTGTGGCCAGATGTCTTTTGCTTTGTAGAGCACGCGTCCAACACCGGTGACTTCCGCCTTCGCAGCGTGTGGTTCGCCGACGAAGTAGGCATCGATTTTCTTCGCAGCAAGCGCCGCCGGCATTTGTGGAGGTGGCAGTTCGACAAAGTTGATGTCGGATTCCCCGAGTCCCTGATCTTCCATGAGTTTACGGATGACAAGATATTGGTTCGAAAAGCGACTTGGAATTGCGAAGGTCTTACCCTTGAGACCTGTGAGGTCCTTGGATGTGTCATCTTTGCGGACCATCACGGTGGAGCCATCCCGGTGTCCAAGATAGACGATTTTACACTTGACACCCTGCTCCTGCAGCTTTAGGGCAAGGGGTGCGATCATAAACGTTGCTTGGAGGCGGCCCGATTTGAAAGCATTTGCGACATCCGGCCATGCGAGGTACTTTTCGCTCGCAAAGCGGTTGTCTTTGCTGGTGCGGCTTGCGAAGTCTGTGACCGGGCAGGTCAGGTGACAAGTAACAGGCAGAAAGCCGACTTTGAGCTCATTCCGTCCATCTGCGGTCTTAGTCAGGACGGGCCGGGCTGCCTGCTTGCTCGCGGGATTGCACCCAGCGATGAGAGTGAGCGCAGCGGCGAATGCGATCGGGCGAATGTTCATGGTCGAATGATACCTAGAGGAGCATAAATGTCACGGTTTGCGATGCCCGAACACAGGGATTTCCACTGACTTAAACGCCGTAGCTTTCGCCATGTTGGATGTGATTAAAGCCATCATCGGGCTTGATTATCAGCTCCGTTTCGATGCGTTTACCTTGAAAGAACGAAGCAGAGCGCGCTGGAACCTCGATGCCACCAAATGTCTGAGCAGTGACCTTCCAGAGCATCATCGCAATCATCGGCCGTGGATTTGGGGTGTGATTTGGCATCCCGGCGTGCCAGAGGCGCATGTCCCGGAGAATGACGGTGCCGGCCTTGACCGTAGGTTGAATCGGCGGATGGCTAATGCGATAGCGTTCGAGGTCGTGTGGTTTGACGATGCATTCGATATCACCGCCGTACGTGGTGTCCAAATGGGTTGTTGGCCAGAGCTGTGTTGCGCCATTGGTGGCGCTCATGTCAACGACAGGGATGTTTACGACGATTGTGGAGGTTGGCGTGTAGTCACCGCCAGCGACGGGGTGTGGCATATCGGGATGGACGGGTTGTGTGTGGTCGCCGGGGAGGGCTGTATTTCCGGAGTAGAAGCTGTTCTTTACGGGGCCGCCCAGAATCTGCTCAGCGATTTCAATGATGATGTCGTTGAACAAAACATCTTCAAAGAGGTATGGCTCGAAGGGTGGTGGTGCTTGTTGGATATTGCCTTTATTGAAGTTGAATGGCGTATCGGTGCGTGCCAAGATTTTTTCGACATCCGCAAGCATCACATTCCGCAAGGCATCGATATGAGCCGGATTAATGACATCCTCGATGATGAGATAGCCGTTGGCGTGAAAGTCATTTACAGCCTGCTGAATGTTCATATGGGCAGTTTACCGATGAGAGGGCGGCATTGGTGCTTGGAAGGTTTCACATTGTCATGAGCGGGTGGGAAATCATGAATTAGTTGTCATCGTGCTTGCAGCAGTACATCCTGCAAGGTAATATCTACCCGCATCCAAGTTGAAGCGTGGGTCGTTAGCTCAGTTGGTAGAGCAGCTGACTCTTAATCAGCGGGTCACAGGTTCGAGTCCTTTACGACCCATCCACGTTTTCAGGATGTAGAAGCCCCTCTTCGGAGGGGCTTTTTTAGTGCCTGAATGCGCCCGTACCGCAATAAATACCGCAACTGTGGCGCTTCAGGAATTTCCGAATCATCGGGTCAGGGGTACAGTAACTCTATGCACCTGACCATGAAACGATCAACTGCTCGGTCAGTGATGTTGAATAATCATCCGCTTCAGCGTGAACAATCCATGCGTGAACGTTTGTCCGACAGAACCTTCCCATCCATCTTTCAAGCTTGGAACGCGGCAGAAATCCAGGGTGAAGAAAAGTGGACGAGTGTCGCCCGCCATGACATCGTCTTTCACGCCCCAGACTTCTTTGGGCTCCGCTGGGATCAACGATTTCCTGGGCTTGCCACATCGTTTTCACCTGAGAGCATCGCTGCAGCACAGTCCATTCGGCGCCGCCTCATCGAGCGTAATCCGAATATCGTGCTGCTCGCCGAGCTCCGCTACCGGGATGCGCACCGCTCCCACCTCCCGGATGGCCACGCGTGGTGGATAACAAAGAACGGGAAACCCGTCATCGGCTGGGAGGAAGGCGGCTACTTCCTCATCGATTACACGCAAGCGGCGCTTCGTGACCAGATAGCCAAGCAGGCGAAAGCCCTCATCAACACTGGTGTCGTGGATGGCATTATGCTGGACTGGTGGGATGACGATGATGCTCGGATTTCGCTGCTTCAGAACATCCGAAAGGCCATCGGCAACGATGCACTCATCCTTGTCAATGCCAATGACCGAAAGGTCCCCCGCTCCGCAAAGCTCATCAATGGACTGTTTATGGAGTGCTACAAAACGGCATCCCCGAATGACTGGAAACGCACCACCGAAACTCTTGTTTGGGCGGAAGCCAATGTCCGGCAGCCGCGCATTAATTGTCTCGAGACCTGGTACCAGAACTCCCGTCGTGATGTCGCCTTAATGCGTGCCACCACGACGCTGGCATTAACGATGTCGGATGGCTACTGCCTGTTTTCGGACCCAAACCCGCTCCCAACGCCGGATCATCTGCATGATTGGTATCCGTTCTGGGATTGTGAACTCGGCAAACCAATGGAGAAGGGTCGCAGTATGAGAGATGGCAGCTTTCAGCGACGCTTTACAAATGGCCTAGTGGTTCACAATCCACCGGGAAACCGCCAAGTGGACATCGTCATCGATTGGCCATCGAAAGCCGTCTCGACTGGAGCGCTGGGCAAGCGGTTTACGGTTTCACCCGGGGATGGTGATATCTTCCTGCGAACATCCCGATAACAACCAACGTGCGCTACGCTTCGTCTTGCTCTTCCGGGAAGACTTCAACTTCCCAGCCATCATAGACACCGCCGGTTTCGGACATCAAGGCGGAAAAATCCGTCCTTAGCTCACTGATAATGTAGCAGTTTACGACCATCAGTTTTGTCGCGGTCACAAGCCATTCAGACTTCTTAAACAACCGCACAACGATGTTTGGTTTCAGCTCCGTGACTTCGCACTCGTAGCCATCAGCGGTGAGACGTGCCGCAACTCCATCGGCTCCGGAGCTTGTAGCGAACACAAAATGAAAGCGTGTTTCCCGAGGGCGGTCAAGGTCAATACCAAGCTCCACCAGCTCATCAATAAGGGCATTATCTGCCTCACGGTCATCCATTCCATCCGCCTCCCACATCACGCACGGCCGCTCACGTAGTAGCATCCCAACAATAACCGCCGGAATGCATCTCCGCTACACTTTTGCATGCCGAAATGGCAATGGGTTTACACATGTCGCCGTGAAGCGTACATTGCATTTATGCAAACTCAATTAGAAATGACACGTAGTGCGGTAACAGCTTTGGAACAAGCTGACCGTAACCTCAACACTACCTATAAACAGCTACAAGGTAAGCTTGACAAACAAAGTCGGGCAAAGCTGCTCATAGCGCAGCGCGCATGGCTTGCTTATCGGGATGCCGATGCTTTACTCAAAGGCGATATCGATGCGCGTGGTGGATCGATGCAAGGGATGCTTGTGGCGCTCCGCAAGCGTGAGCTTACGATTTCCCGAACGGCGGACTTCAAGCGGATGATCGAGCACATCGCGGGGAGATAGCAATGTCAATCGCTCCGCAGTTGTTTACGACGTGTGATTACAATGCCCCACTTTCAACCGAATGTGTCGCGTGGCTTGGAGATTCACTCAACATCCGCGAAAAGTTACACATCGCCGATTTGGGGTGTGGCTGGGGACAGCTGCTCGTTGACATCGTGATGATGCTGCCTGGGAGCACAGGGATTGGTATTGACAGCGATCGCAACCTTATTGAGCACGCAGATGTTTGCGCCGCCAAACGAGGAAGAGGCGACCGCATCCGCTTTGTTCAAGAAGATTGCACATTGGTTGCGGAACGCTGTGATGTCCTCATTTGCATCGGCTCAACACATGCATGGTATACGTTGGAATCAGCCCTTGGCACCTTTTATCAGCTTTTACAACCCGCAGGACAGCTGATTCTTGGCGTACCCTTTTGGGAACATCCTCCGTCAAACGCAGCGTGCGAAGCCATCGGGACATCACCAGACGGCTTGCCATCCGAGATGAGCCTTCGCAGCTTGGTAAGCGATTCTGGCTTTGCAATAACAGGCTTTCGGGCATCCACACTCGCTGAATGGGATGCCTTTGAGATCGCCTGGTGCGCATCTAGGGTGATTTGGCTGAGGGAAAACCCAAATCGCCCTGACGTTGCGAAATACGCGGACCAGCTCGAGAAACACCGTGCGATGTGGCTTGATGGCTACCGGAATTATCTCGGGTTCGCTGTCATTGTGGCCACAAAGCCTTCAACTCCACTTAGCGCAGGCTAATCCATTCGAGGTCTACCCCCTCAGCGTAGAGCAGCTCCTGCAGCTGGCCGACATGGATACCGAGGTGCCGGAGGTTCAGGAGGATGTGATCCAGTTTCGCGATGTTGTACCAGTGAAACCCGGATGTTTCTGCTTCGAGGTCGATCGCATCGAGGCGCTCACCAACTGCATCTGAAACTGACTGGATGTACGCCACTAAATCGGCTTTCGCATAGGCATCGACAGGAGTATTGTCTTTCCCCCACAAGGATGCAGCATTGTCAAAGTGCTTTTCCCATGCCACGAAATCGTGCTCGGTTGGCATCAGGTAGAGATGTGTATAAAACGCAGCATGGTACGCGATACGCCAAAATGGTCGCTCGGGTCCACCGCTCTCCCAAAGTGTTTCCGGGCAGCGCTCAACGCACTGAAGCAGCATCCCAAGGGTCGCACGGTATTGCCCAGCAAGGGCATCTTTTAAGTCCATGTCACCCTTTACCCAGATTGACGTCGCTGGGTTCCCTGCGGACATAATTGTAGAATCGATTCACTATGGAAAACGAAACCATCCCACATCCGCCTATTGTCGACCGCGCAGCATTTGATGATGCTCGTGCCGCCCTCCTCGGCGAAGAGAAGTGGCTGACGAAGCAGAAGGATCGCATTAATGCGCTTCGCAGGCGGCTTCCGATGGTGAAGATGGAGAAAGACTACCGCTTTCAGGGCCCGGATGGCGATATGTCCTTCGCTGATCTCTTTGATGGCGCCCATCAGTTGATCATGTACCACTTTATGTTTGGGCCGACACAAGAAGTCGGATGCCCCGTCTGTACAGGCTATATGAAGGAGCTCGGCGATCTTTCCAAACTGAAAAACTGGGATGCCCGCTTTATCACCATCGGGCGTGCGCCCTATGCAAAGCTCGCTGCACACCGTGAAGCGACCGGATTTCATATCCCGTTTTACTCATCCCTTGGCAGCGACTTTAACTTCGACTTTGAAGTCTCGGATGAGCGTGGCGAGGGCCAGGGAATTAGCGTGTTCTTCCGTATCGGGGAGGATGTCTACCTAACTTACCTCACCCGCCAACGCGGTGTCGAAGGGCTTGTCAGCTACGATGCGCTTTTGGATATCACGCCGTTTGGCCGTCAGCTGGATTTCGAGGACTCGCCTCCCGGCTGGCCACAGCGTCCGACGTACGGGTAGAAAAATCCCTCCAGCCAGCAAAGGCGGAGGGATTTTTTCATTTGTTAGATGCCACACCACGGTGGGTGTCAAGTGCATCCGCCAGCCAGAAACGTCTATACCTATTTATAGCCATCCGGGCTTGTGTAGGACTTGCCAAATGTCTCTTTGTAGACATTTACAGCTTCATCCTCGGATGGCAACCGAAGCGTATCCGTAAACCGGTTCATAAACGCAAAGCGGCAAACTTGGTAAAGAACATCGTATGCGAGCGCACCTGGGAAATGCGCAGCCAGTGCGACACGGTCTGCTTCCGTAACCGATACCGGCGTTGATGTCAGTTTCCGCGCAAACACAACCGCCGCTCGTTCATCCGGTGCCAGTGCAGCATCGGACTTTTCAAGCGCAACCAGCTTTGCCACATCCACACCTTGTTTACGCAATCCAGAGATCTGATGCAGCACACAATAGCGACAACCATTTAGCTTTGATACAGCGAGGCTTACTTGCAGCAGAGTGCTACGCGGAACCGAATTCGGCCGCGCCGGCTGGGGTTTGCCACTCCATGCCATATAGAGATCAGGGACATGAATCATCGCCCGGACGGAATTTGGAATTCCGACGCCGAGGGAGTTACCGGGTGCCCCAGGGGCCCAGCGCTCAAGTATCGCTTGCGCTGCGGAAAGCTCATCATCCGATGCAAGCGTGACACGCGCCGTAGATAAATGGTTTGCGACACGAGGCGGTAGCGCGGGCTTGGTGGATGTCAGCCAGGCCTCCGGCTGAACCCCAAGTCCCTGTACCAAACGCACAAAGAAGTTCAAGAAGCAGACGACCATTGTGAGCTCGATTAGCTGCGCATCGTTGAACTGCTGACGTGCCTCCGCAAATTGAGCATCGGTGATTCCATGCGCATTTTGCGTGAGGTTTCTAGCGTAAATGAGAGCGGTTGCCTTACGTCGGTCTGTACTCGGCCCAGCGGCAGTGGCAAGCCTTTGGAAGTGCGCAGCTGCATATGGAGAACCAAGCTGCTTTGCGGTTTGCACCGCCATCGCGAGCTTGATTGAGGCCGGGAGTGTGCCCCCAAAGAGAACCGTTCTGACCAACTTTGCAAGTGACTTTGAAGAGTCTGGATTTGCATTTGCAGCAGCAAGAATATACGCCGGAATCTTCCCTTGGGTTTCAAGCAAGTCGGCATCGACGCCGGTCGCAGCTACAGCTAAGGGAAACGTAGGTGATTGGAATGTGCCCATGCCACCAACGATACCGAGGGATGCCGGTGAGAGGCTCATTAACATCCCTGTGCTGAGACACCGTCATCCCTGTGCTCGCCTGTCATGCCATTGATATTGACATCCTCCATTGACTAGAGTGGCACCATGAATACGAAGTCCCGGCAGGTAGCTGCCTTTACATTGATAGAACTTCTTGTCGTCATTGCCATTATTGCTATCCTCGCAGCCATCCTCTTCCCCGTCTTCGCACAAGCCCGTGCGAAAGCCCGCCAGACCGCTTGTTTGTCCAATCAAAAGCAGATTGGGACATCGTTGATGCTTTACACCCAGGACTACGATGAAGTACTCCCGGGGAATACAACGCTTGGCAATGGCATCACGGATTCCCGCTGGCCAGATGCATCATCCGCGCACTCGGCGGGTCTGAGTGAGCCTCTCGGCTGGATGCAGCCGTTCAATCCGTCAAATGTTGGCACATACCGTATTTGGGCCCGCGACCTGCAGCCATACGTCAAGAACATTCAGCTGTTCCGCTGCCCAGAGGCTAAGCCGCGCTCCGCGGATGGAACCTGTACACCAGCATCGAACACATGTGAAATCAATGTGCCAGGAGCTGGTAACGGAACATATCTGCTAAACGGTATCGCAGCATCCAAGGCGCTCGCTGCAATCGCTCTCCCTGCA
>JBEEMN010000030.1:0-9740 GCA_041192625.1 Armatimonadota bacterium | reverse complement strand
GCCAAACGCTTTCCGTAAAGCAGCAACCGTTTCGGAACCAAATAGCGGGCGCGTCCTTGAGGTTTGGTCGGATGAGCCAGGTATCCAGTTTTACTCTGGTAACTTCCTCGATGGAACCCTCAAGGGTAAGTCGGGTCAGGTGTACGAGCGCAACTACGGATTCTGCCTAGAATCACAGCATTATCCAAACTCGATCAACACGCCATCGTTCCCTACTACTGTGCTGCGGCCCGGTCAGACATATCGTCAAAAGACTGAGTATCGTTTCCTCGTTGGAAAGTAGCTCTCGCTAATAGAACAGCGCCGATGTCCAATGGACATGCGGCGCTGTTTTTTTGTAACTGTACGGTCGTACAAATGGATAGTGGTATCAAAAACCTCTAACTTATTGCGGACTTAATGCCATCCAGCCTATCGCGCAGCTCCGTAGGCACCGTTTCGCCAAGCGATGTGAAGTACGCTGCAATCGCATCCACTTCAATCATCCATGCAGCCTTGTCGACACTTGTAAGAAGTTCAATAGCTGCCTCTGAGATGTCAACATCCTCGAGAGTAAGGTCCATGCGCACTGGCAGGTTTCCAACAGGAGTCTTTTCGACATCCACTGCGCCACTCACGCGTTCCGAAATCCACTTAATCGCATGGATGTTTGCAGCGAATCCTGGCCAAATGTACTTTCCAGATTCATCCTGCCGGAACCAGTTGACAGAGAACACCTTGGGCAGTACGGGAACGCATTCGGTCATTGTCAGCCAGTGTCCAAAATAGTCACAGATGTTGTAGCCACAGAACGGCAGCATCGCCATTGGGTCACGGCGTAGCACTCCAACAGCACCTGTTGCAGCGGCAGTCGTTTGCGAGGCCATACTTGCGCCATAGAGGACACCTTGCGTCCAGTCCTGCGCCTCCATCACCAATGGGATGGTTGTAGGACGCCGACCTCCAAAGAGAATCGCATCTATCCGAACTCCTTCTGGATTGTTCCAGCTGTCGGAAAGTGTTGCGCAGTTTGTCAGTGGGCTGGTGAAGCGGCTATTTGGATGAGCGAGGGGTCCAGCTCCATCGCCAACCGTGCGAGATCTCCCTTGCCAGTCTAGAACAGATGTGTCGGCATCAAGTGGCTTCATCCCTTCCCACCAAGGGTTACCATCGGATGTCACAGCAACATTGGTGAAAACCGTGTCGCGTTCAGTCATTGATAGAGCAACGGGATTTGTCTTTTCACTGGTTCCCGGGGCGACACCGAAAAAGCCATACTCAGGATTGACAGCATAAAGGCCATCTTTGCCCGGACGCATCCACGCGATATCATCGCCCAAAACACGAATATCCCAGCCCTCCAGGGACGACTGCAGCATCGCCAAATTCGTCTTGCCGCACGCCGATGGAAAAGCTGCGGCAATATGCTGTCGCTCACCAGCTGGCGTCGTGAGCTCGACGATGAGCATGTGTTCGGCTAACCAGCCGTTGTCACGAGCCATCACAGATGCCAAGCGTAAAGAGTGACACTTCTTTCCAAGGAGTGCATTCCCGCCGTAGTTAGACCCAAAAGACCAGATTTCACGGGTTTCAGGAAAATGACATACCCATCGGTTGTCTGGATCGAGTTCGCCAGTACAGTGCATCCCCCGAACAACTTCACGTGGATCAGCCGCCATCAATGCAGCGAGTACATCAGGTCCCACGCGGGTCATCATGGACATCGACAATGCAACATACGGTGAATCGGTAATCTCTACGCCGAACTGAGTGAACACACCGCCAAGTGGTGCCATCGCGTAGGGAATAACATACATCGTTCGCCCGACAAAACTTGCTGCGAACAACCCATCAAGGGTTTCTCGTGCGACCTGTGGATCCAGCCAGTGATTCGTCGGCCCGGCATCGCGTTCGTGCTGCGAGCATATGAATGTTCGATGTTCCATTCGAGCGACGTCAGTTGAGTCACTACGATGAAGCCAGCGCTCATTTCCACTGAGGGGTTCAAGAAGGCCATTCTCAATCATCCGGGTCTTGAGTACAAGCAGCTGTTCCGGTGAAGCGATAAACACTTCTGTATTGTCAGGTTGACAATGTGTGATGATTTCCTGCAACCAGCGATCTAAAGGCTCTACCCCAAGCATTGCACAGACCCTCCGTGAAGGTGCCAAAAATTAGGACAGTCTACATTCCTAGT
Organism: Armatimonadota bacterium; assembly: GCA_041192625.1. Lineage (GTDB taxonomy): Bacteria > Armatimonadota > Armatimonadia > Armatimonadales > Armatimonadaceae > CAIRTT01. Next base: position 7,564 of record JBEEMN010000030.1, on the reverse strand, counting down.
GCAGTCCCACGTTACATTGATACCCCATAATTGGCACTGCTGGTTCCAAAGAACGCAGTTGGTATCAGTTAATGTTACCCGTTGGCTTTTTGTTGGAGGAGCGGTCTGAGATGCGTAATTCCAACTTAATCAGACCTGTATCCGACTTTGTTCCGCTACATGAGCATCCATCACAGCTGGATGTCTTTGTAAAGAGCTTGTAAACACGAATTGCAATTGTGTAGCATGCCCACGCGACGAATGTGTAGGCAAGGATGTCAGTGATCACGTATTCACCGCCAATACGATTGTTCGCACAATAAATGCAGCAACCCAAGCGAGCACTAAATACGCAACTGATTGTAGCAATGGCCATTTCCAGCCATTAGTCTCGCGACGCATGACAGCAAACGTGCTCATACATTGCTGTGCAAACGCGAAGAATGCGAGGAGTGCCGCCCCTGTCCCGATATCGTAGGCAGAATTTCCTGTGATGGGATCCTTTTCAGCACGCATCCGGGCTCCGACAGCAACGCCTAGGTGGTCGTCATCCTCGCTCGATTCAACATTGTAAATGGCACCCATCGCCGCCACAAAGACTTCACGCGCCGCGACACTAGCCAACAAACCGATTCCAATTTTCCAGTCCATCCCAAGTGGCTTTAGGACAGGCTCAACAAGCGTCCCAACGCGGCCTGCATAGGTTGAGCGTTCGTATTCTTTGGGTGATTTGCCCTCAATCTTCGGGTGGCTACTGAGAAACCAAAGCGCGATTGAGATTGCGAGAATCATCGTTCCAGCCCGCTTGATAAACAGCCATGCCTGGTCGATTGACTCGCGCATGATGCGCCCAATGCGAGGAAATTTGTAAGCAGGAAGCTCAAGCATGAATGTACTCGGGGCTGCCTTCATCGCTGTCCGCGACAGTATTGCAGCAACAGCAAAGGACATCGCAATACCCGAAATGAACAGCCCTACCATGCACAAAGCACGTCCATCGAGAGATGCAACGCCGATGTTCACACGCCATGATGCTGGTATAAACGCAGCGATCAGCATCGTGTAGACAGGGATACGTGCCGTACATGGAATCAGCGGAATAACGAACATCGTGACCAAGCGTTCCCGCCCGGACTCGATGGTCCTGGTGGCCATGATTCCCGGAACGGCACACGCAAAGCTTGAAAGCATCGGAATGAATGATTTCCCATGCAAGCCAACGCGGTACATAAAGCGGTCAAGTAGAAATGCGCCTCTGGCAAGGTAGCCTGAGTCCTCAAGTAATCCAAGTAGAAACAGAAGCGTCAAGATTTGAGGGAGGAAGACAACTGTGTTTCCAACTCCTCCGATAACACCCGCAATAAGGAGATCACGCAGCTCACCAGCGGGCATCGATGACAGGACTAGCGCTCCCAGAGAGTCAATCCCTGACTTTATCCACTCTGCAGGAATCTGAGCCCACGTAAAAATGGCATGAAAGACAAGTGTGATAATCACCAGGAATACGATGTAGCCGCCCACTTTATGGAGGGCGATTTGGTCGATACGTTCTGAAAACGATGTTGCAGCTGCAGTTGTTCGGATAACCGACCGGGCAGAAATACGTCCGATACCAATGTAGCGATCATCGGCGATGGCGGTGCTGGGGTCAATATCCAGAGCACAGAGCTTGGCACGACCGCTTTCAATCAGTTCAGAATCGGTACCGGTCAGCCACTTGCTTGGAGTTTCGCGAACCAGCTGTGTCGAGATCAACACTGGACTGATGTCTGGAGAGAATGCACAGATTTCAGAGATCGTGGATGTGATTTCTGGTGAGTATCCAGCATAGACAGGCGAGATGTTGATTCCAAAGCCCTGATCTTGTAAACGGCTTACAAGCGTCTGTAAACCTGCGCCCTTTGGTGCATCGGTTGACACCACCGGGACTCCCAGCTCCGTCGATAACGTACGTTCGTCGATTCGCAGCCCACGCCGCGCCGCAGCATCGGTCATTGTGAGAACGACGAGCATCGGTATACCGAGCTCGACGAGCTGCGTCGTAAGGAAAAGGTTTCGCTCAAGGTTGCTGGCATCCACCACATTGACAATGAAGTTCGGCGGAGCATCGTCGATTCCGAAGAGTAGCTTGATTGCGACGTCTTCATCAGGTGAATGCGGCGTTAAGGAATAAACGCCAGGCAGGTCGATGATATCGATTTCGCTGTTATCACCACCGCGCAATGCACCGGATTTGACATCTACGGTTACACCGGGGTAGTTGCCCACCTTGTGGCGCAGACCAGTGAGCGCATTGAAAAGCGTTGTTTTCCCGGCATTCGGGTTTCCGACCAGCGCTATACGCGTCATCAAGAGCAACTAATCTTCAACAGCCCTGACAGTGATTCCGCTGGCTTCCTCGACACGAAGAGAAACCCGATACGAACGGAGACGCACTTCAATCGGACCACCAAAGGCAGATTTTCGTGCAACTTCGACTTCACAGCCGCGACTAAAACCAAGCTCGGCCAGACGACACCGGTTTGGACCTGTTACAGAACAAACTTCGCCTTTCGTCCCATTGGCAAGACAGTCCAGTGTGCACTCACAGTGTGGAGCTGGTTGATCAACCTTATTGAAATCACTCACTACGTTGTGCACTCTCTTCCTCCCCTATCCTACCAAGGTCGATACCCCACGGTCAATATCTCCGACCAAATGAGTCGGTGATATTATGTCTATCTCTTACTAAACAATTTTCATGCCAATTCAGTATGATATTCAAACAGGAGGCTGGATTTATGCACACTGCCATTGTTGTCTCTACTATATTGTCTCTGGTTGGTTCGCCCGTTCATCAACAGACCACTTCAAATTCGGTACCACCGATGCGGCTGACAGCCATATCACTTCGCGAAATTTCGGCGAGGCTTACGAAGTCGACAGGAATTACTGTTGTTGCAGACCGCAAGGTCGCGCAGAAGACCATGGATTTCGTAACACAGGGTGGCGCCTTGGATCAGGTCGTTCGGTCTGAGAATAATAAGCTACCAAAAGATGTATCCATTCGAACATTGCTGCTTCCAGCACCACGAAAAGGTGCGGCCTATGACCCGGATGCGCTTGTTTCGCATATCGCATCCCTAGATGGCTTGACCACTTCCATTAACGATGCCCCTGCCAAACCGGATGAGATCCTTTACCTCGGCAAAGTCATCACCCGTGAGCGTGCTGCGCAGCTGAGCGCTCAGACAGACCTTCGCTTTGTTTATGTCTTTGTAAGTTCGAAGAGCGATTCGCTGAGCCAGCTGAGTGAAATGCAAATGGAGATGCTCAAGCGCTTTATGGCGCTCTCTCCGGAGCAGCAATCAGCAATGGTTGATCAGCAGTGGGACATGATGATGAACATGGATCCAGCAACGCGAAAAGGATTCCTGCAACAGGCGATACAGTCGAGTATGGGCGTGATGCAGAAAATGCAACAAATGCCACCGGCTCAGCGCCAGCAGTTCATGGATGAGATCCGTAGCGCACTCCCACCGGGATTAGGTGGACCTGGATTGCCTCCAGCGCCTTAGCAAAGAAATCTGATGATAAACCTCGTCGACATGGTCACTCACTCAGCGGTGTTGACATCCGTTGTCATTGTCGTGGCGATTGTCATGTTTGTCATCGAGGCCTTTTCACCGCATACATTCGGCTTGGTCGGCTTGCTCGGTGTTTGTGTGCTTGGTGCCTTGCTGTATGCCTATCAGGCCGCTGGGATTGGCTATTGGTTTGGTCCGTTGCTAATGATCATCGGCGTTGGTTTTGTCCTCGTAGAGACCATGGGTGTTCATTTTCATGGTCTCCTTATGATGATCGGAGCCATTGGCATTGGCTCCGGAATTTTTTATGCACTCGGCGCGGGCGCAAATGCTGGCATCGCATCGACAGCCGGCATCATCTCCAGCCTTTGTGCCCTCTTCTACACATTTCAAGCCCTCCCACTGTCCAGCTTCTGGCTGAAATCAGGATCGGGTCATGTGCTGCAAGTTCAATCATCAGGATTGTTAGACAACGTAGAAATCGGAGCCGTCTGCATTGCTACAAGTGACCTGAGGCCATGCGGTATGGTGATACTAGGTGAACATCGTATAGCCGCTCGGTCCGTGAGTGGATTCGTGCGTGCTGGAACGTCGGTCTACATCAGCGAAGTCCAGAAACATGATGTTCTTGTGACAGTTGATCGGATTTGAGGAAAATAGATATGTGGATGATAGCTCCGGCCATCGGATTTCTGGTGCTGATTGTATTCCTCCAGTTTTTCCCGATAGGACTCTGGATCACTGCACTGGCATCCGGTGTGCCTGGCGTGACACCCTTTGTTCTGATCGGAATGAAGCTGCGTAAAGTACCCCAGGACAAAATCGTATTGCCCTTGATTGCCGGCGTGAAAGCTGGACTAGACCTGTCTGTCAGCCAGCTCGAGACGCACTACATGGCACGCGGAAATGTTGAAACGGTCGTAATGGCGATGATTTCTGCCCAGCGGGCCAAAATCGACCTTACGTTTGAACAGGCATCTGCGATTGACCTTGCTGGAAGAAATCCCCTTGAGGCCGTCCAAATGTCGGTTATTCCAAGGGTGCTTGAGACTCCTGTCGTCGCGGGTGTTTCACAGGATGGCGTCGAGCTGAAAGCTTTTGCCCGCGTAACGGTACGAGCAAACATCAAGGGGTTTGTGGGTGGTGCCGGTGAGGCAACCGTACTCGCACGCGTCGGCGAAGGCATCGTCACGACGATTGGCTCATCAGCGACGCACAAAGTCGTCTTGGAAAACCCCGATGAGATCAGCCGCTTGGTTCTTGGAAAAGGTCTAGATGCTGGGACAGCGTTTGAGATTTTGTCGGTAGACATCGCCGATGTAGATGTCGGAGACAACATTGGCGCAAGGTTGCGCACGGCTCAAGCCGAAGCAGATAAACAGATCGCCCAGGCAAAAGCTGAGGAACGTAGAGTGATGGCTGTCGCCCGTGAGCAGGAGATGAAGGCTTACGTTCAGGAAATGCGGGCTAAGGTCGTTGAAGCAGAAGCCGCTGTTCCACTTGCAATTGCCGATGCCCTTCGTACAGGAAAGCTCGGAGCGATGGACTACTTCAGCTTGCGGAACCTCCAAGCCGATACAGAAATGCGTCAGGGCTTTGGCAAAATGGCAGATCCTAACGACACAGAGGGCGAGTTTTCGCACACGAGTTCTTAATGTCAAAGCCTGATCATCAAAAACATCCAGCCAATGTGCTTCCGGCAAAGCCACGCATTGAACGTGTCAGTGCCACGGAACGCCAGCCGAGGTCGTCAGGGGTATTCCTGCGAAACCGACAGGATTTCATACGCGCTTTTATGATGCATGAGATTCTTGCCGAACCAAAATGTAAGCAAAGTTCATCCAGAAAACAATTTTGAAGGAAATATGTCCTTCGGAAACGAAATAACCCACGTGAACACGCGCATTGATACGCTTTCCGCTGGCATTTTGAGGATGCGATTGGTAGATGGCGAGTTGCGAACCATCCGTATGGGTGGTGTGGACCTCATCCGCCGATTGTATTTCTGTGTCCGTACCCGTACGTGGGACACGGTAAATCCTAAATTTACAGCCTATGAAGTACACACGACTCGTGAGTCGTTCCGGGTTAAGTTTGAAGCCGTATGTGAGCGCCCCGTTGGTGGTGGCTTTGAGACGGATGCACACTTTAAGTGGAATGCGATGATTGAGGGAGGTCCCGACGGCAAGGTTACCTTTACCGTCGAGGGCGAAGCTACGGCAGACTTTCAATCCAACCGAATCGGCCTTTGTCTCCTTATTGGTACAAATGAGCTCGCGGGCGGGTCATACAAAACATCACTGCTAGATGCACCCGTTCAGGAAAGCCCATTCCCTGCAATAGTTGCAACGCCCCTTGTGATCGCTCCAAAGTTTGACACGATTGCATATAGCACGCAGAAAAGTACTCATACCGTCACAGTAAAGGCTGTTGGCGCAACCTTTGAAATGGAGGATCAACGACACTTCGGCGACTCATCCTTCAAAGCGTATGCCCCACTTCCGTATGAGTATCCCAACATCCCGGCAGGTAAGCGCTTCAAGCAAGTCATCACGCTGTCTGTGGCAGGTAAGCCGCCAGCACGTGCAGCATTCGTCAATGAGAGCCGCATAACCGTTTCAAGTGTCCGCACCGGCCACATGGTCCCTACGCTTCGTGATTGGCAGGAGTCAACCCCTGCATCACGTAGCTTTATCGACCAAGTCGCAAAACCTGCTGAGCTCGCCGAGCTCGAGACGATTCGTTGGGATTACCGACCGAGTCTGCACTTACACGATAATGAGACGTATTGGGAAAACGCACAGGCTGTCGTTGATCAGGCAACCACGATGCGCCATCACAACAAAACAGCGCAGCTCGTCATCAGTCCGCTTGACCTAGATGTGCCACATCCTCGACCAGGTCGTGATCCGCGTACCGTCGATCCGTTCGGTGCAGCGTGGCTTGCTGCATTCACCGGCGAGTGCGGTAAGGCTGGAGTTGCGGCTGTGGATGTTCGCTTAGGTGAAGGGATGGCACAGAAAGTGATGTCCATTCTGGCACCGCTTGCTGGACAACCATTGCTTGAGACCAATAATCGCTCCACTGGGTTCTTCCCAGACCTGATGAGCTGGGCGTGCCGCGGACCCCGCGGGCGTACAGTTGTGGTCATCAATAGAACGAGCCAACCACAAAATGTAACTTGGTGCAGATAAAGTTAAACCAAGGACGATACTTCCAATCGCGCAGGGAGCAATCCTTTTTGCGATGGACCCTTACGAGGTCTTGCTGGTTACCGAAACGAAGTGATGTCCAATGGTTTTGTAGGGGTTACCATTTCAAATGGTGACCTCCTTTCAGGTGCGGTCACGCACTGTGGCGCTACACTCATTGGCGTCCAGAATGCAGCTAAGCAGCTACCCAGTGGTACAAACACCATATTGTGCATTTCGGGGGTCGTCCGGCTAACTGATCGTCATGGGCTTGTTTGCTTATCGCAAGGCATGTACGCGCTATTGCCATCCGAATGCACCATCGAAACCACAAATGGACTTGCAGTCGCAATTCACTTTCCTACGGCACTTGGTTTCCGTCAGTTTGGTGGACCACTTGAATCGGTAGGTCGACTTACATACATCGATGGCTGTACAGACACGCTTCTGGTGTGCCCACCTCGTCTCGGTGCCCCCTGTCTCAACCATCTACACATACCTTCTGGAACCGATCAGTCCTTTCACACACATCCAAGCGACCGACTGGGAGCGATTCTCAGTGGCAACGGCTGGTGTGATACACCCCATGGCACATTTGAGCTATCTGCCGGTGTCGCCTGGTACATTCCCGCCGGCTGCGAGCATCGCTTTCGAACAGGATCGTCACCACTAGATGTCATCGCTTGGCATCCAGATAGCGACTTTGGCCCAACTGACGACAACCATCCCATGATCAACCGGACGATACTGGACTGACATGCCTGACATCAAACTAAAAACACTCGACAAGGGCATCTCCTACACAATTTCGTTGGCTCGAGGCACATC
>JBEEMN010000029.1:0-9259 GCA_041192625.1 Armatimonadota bacterium | reverse complement strand
TGAGAATGCAACCGTTCGGAGCTACGACAAAGCATCAAAGCGGTATGTGACTGAGCAAAATGTCAACATCAAGGCAAAGGGCTTCCGGGTCTTCCCAGCCTGGTTCTCAAACATTGTGGTCGGTGAATGGCACTGGTTCCTCTGCTTTAGCTCGATCCGTGCTGAGTATGGCGGCGGCCCGGTTGGTCCTCTGTACTCCGTCGGGCGTGTCAACACGAAGACCGGTGCGACGGAGTACCTTGAGCTGCCAACCGCCCCAGGCGTCTACGGCACCAATGTCGAAGCGCGAACCATCAACAGCCGCGGCATCGATGTCGCATCGGATACGCGTTCCAAGCGAGATGGCTGGTACTGGTGCTTTATCGGCAGCCCAGTGGTTGCTGGCGGTGCCATTTACTGGACGATGATGAATGGCACAACATATGTTCTCAATGGGAATGTACGTACCCTCGATGGACGCGCCATTCTTGGAGTGAATGACCTTGGGCCCATTGGTGGGACGTGGAGTCTGAACACACCAACGCCCGTGGATGGCAAGCTGTATCACCGGACGATGACACAGCTCATTTGTATTGGTTGATAGCCTATCGATAGCAAAAAACAACCCCGGCATCCATGTGGAAGCCGGGGTTTTCGTTTTCGATTTCATGCTCTCGTTTAGCTGGCTTCTTCTTTTGGGCTGTATTCCCGGACACTGAAGAAGTAGAGGCTTAGGCCAAGACAGACCAACGTGATGATTGGGATGGCAAACCAAGCGGTGATTGGTGGGATGGACACCGGGTTGAACGCCATCAGAATTTCGGAGATGTCACCGCCACCACCACCGCCGGTTTCGGTCGTTGATTCGGCCGTTTCCTGAAGGTGTGGTGCAAGCGTGCGGAGATAGGCCATGATCGACCAGCGGCTGAAGCCACCGGGAAGGGATGGTACCCAGCTCTCCCAACCGAATGCAAACAACAGCCCGTACGAGAGAGGCTTGCTGAGCAGAGTTGCGAGCAAGAGGAACAGTGCTCCATACGCCGCTGCACCGAGTGGGATGATCTTGATGTCACTCATCAAAGGAACACCCGACAGCTTCGTGCCGAACATCGCCAGTGCAAGCAGCACTTCACTGATGCTGACCGTTACCGTGATGGCCAGCCAGGCCCCGAGATACTTTGCAAGCAGAATGCGCCAGCGGGGAATCGGGCGTGTTAGCAAGTAGACAATGGTTCTGCCTTCGAGCTCTTGGCTCAGAACACCTGTGCCGTAGATAACGGAGAGAATCGTCAGGATAAATCCGAAGACCAAGCCTGCAGCCAGCGTGTTGTAGGACTCTAGCGCTTCGAAGCGTTCTCCAGCAGCGGATTTCCAAATGAGTCCGATGATGGCCGGGAGGACCATCAGGAACAGCGCCACAAAAATCCGACGGCTGCTCAGGACATCCTTGAGCGCATTAAGAAAGAGGCGAAAATCGGCTGTCATGCGCTCACCAGATAGCGGAAGACCGCTTCCAAATTATTGTCAGGTGCCTGGAAGACATCGACTTCAAAGCCACCATCCAAAATGATGTCCGCCAGGTTGCTGTAGAACTTTTCCGGCTGCGCCGTCTCAACTTCCACCACACGGTGGTTATCTTGTGGCATCCGGGCACTGATAACTGTGTCATCCAGCAGTAATGCACCGGCCAGCTTGCGCGGGTTATCTGTCGTCAGCGTGATGCGGTGCGGGTGTGAGTCAATCTGTTTCCGGATGTCTCTGATACCGCCCTGCGCGAGGAGGCGCCCTTTGTACATCACCAGAATTCGATCCGTAATCTGCTCAACCTCGTAAAGGATATGGCTGCTAATCAGCACGCACATCCCTTCTTCGGCAAACTGCTGGTAAAGATTCACCATGTCCCGCCGGCCAAGAGGGTCAAGACCATTGAGAGGTTCATCAAGGACGAGGACCTTTGGGTCATGCACTATCGCTTGGGCAACTTTGATACGCTGGCGCATCCCCTTGGAGTAGCCACCCAGCTTACGGTCACAGCGATCGGACATCCCAACGCGGTCGATGCTGTTTTGTACCCGTTGCGTTTTGTCCTGGCCCTTGTAGCCGCTGAGGGTTGCCATGAGCTCAACGAACTGCCGCCCCGTCATGTCTTCGTAGAAGTTATCAATTTCCGGACAGTAGCCAAGGTTACGTGCAACACGCGGATTAGAAAATGGTTGCTCACCGAGGACTGCAATCCCGCCTGTTGTTGGCTTGATTTGGCCTGTGACCAGCTTTAGCATTGTGGACTTCCCAGCACCGTTTGGCCCGAGGAGTGCCGTTAAGCCCTTAGGAATGGTAAAGGACACATCATTGAGGCCAATGACCTGACCGTACCAGCGTGAGACGTGCTCGAAGTGGATGGTGTTGTCGACGTTCATCCTGAAACGACCTCCACTGCGCGGATTTTGGCCCGTGCGATGCCAATGGGTAGGATTATCATCAGGAGCCCAATGCCAACCAGTGGTAAAGGATAGGGTGCCTGCAACCGCTTACGCAGCTTTTTCGGTCCACCAGCCATCACCTTTTTGGGGTCAACATCGAGTAGCTCCATTGAGAGGCCATCCGCGACGCCGCGCACCGAGATGTGTTGCACCGTGATCGCCCGGCGTACCACGGCTTTACCAGCGCCAAGATCCTGGTCAAGTGTTGCATTACGGAACATCAGGAAGCCAGCCGTGTTGGAGACCGTGAGCAAAATGAACGTGAATGCTGCAAACAATGATCCGGCAAGGCGGGCATTTTTTGTACACGCCGAAAAGCCGATCATGAGGCTGGTGTTGAGCACAGGGCTGATCAGGGATGCCCCTAGCAGCTTTGCCCAGAGCCATGGCTCTTGCTTGAAAAAGCCTTCATCAGCGTATGTGGTTGCATAGAAGACCCACAGGAGAATTGTCGGCAAGACGACCAAGCCTGCCAGCAACATGAAGACTCCCATCCATTTGCCGAGGAGGTAGTCGCCTTTGGTGATGGGCTTGGAGAGGTAGACCAGAAGCGCATTTGCGCGGTTGTCGGCGGCGATGCTTCCGCTGCCAACAATCAGTGCGGCAATTGTAACGAGGAGGCTGGTCGCCGAAATAGCCTGGTAAGCCGTTGTCCCATAGGACATCAGCTTTTGAGGAGCATCCCCGGCAGCGCCACCGCCGCTAATCCGTGCAGCCACATTGTTCGAGAAGAAGAACAGAAGGGCCTGAAACAGAAAAATCAAAACGATGAGGCCGCCGTTGATCCAGAACCCTGGCTTCTTGAGGTTTGTGCGCAAAACGGAGAGCGCGACAACCCACCAGCGGAAGGTATGGCTGGTGATGGGGCCATCGTAGTTGCGGTAAGTGAGGTCGGCTATCGGGCTGTTGACCGTTGATTCCTGCACATTGGGCTGACTCATTGGTCGATCGCCTCCATAAAGACATCCTCAAGGCTACGTTGCGCCGGAGCAAAACCACGGACCTGGGCTCCTGAGAGCTTTGCTGCCCGGAAAACAAGCGTTCCAAAGCCCTTAGTGCCATCCGCAAAAGCAACACGAACACGATTGCCCTTGATCTCGCCCACGGTGCCGCCGAGTGCGGTGATGGACTCGCCGAATGCCGCTGAGCGTTCTGCAAGCTCGATATCCACCGTGCAGCCGGTTGTACTGCGCAAGGCATCGATGGGGCCCGAGAGAATCAGCTCACCGCGACGTAGCACGAGGACTGAGTCGCAGGTTCGTTCGATGTCCGGGAGGAGGTGGCTTGACACGACGACCGAGAGGCCCTTGCCATGGCTGACATCACGAATCAGCTCCAGCATCTGGTCACGGCCTTCCGGATCCAAACCGTTGGTTGGTTCATCCAAGAAGAGAAGTTTTGGGCCATGAACAAGCGCCTGTGCAAGCTTAATGCGTTGCTTCATGCCAGTTGAGTAGGTTTCGACATTGCGGTAACGGGCTTCACCGAGGCCGCAGTACTCGAGGACTTCGTGTGCGCGGCGCATTGCTTGGGATGCCGGCATCCCGGCAAGCTCGCCTGCATACGCCACAAATGTGACTGCATTCATGCCTGGAATATGACAGTCCTGCTCGGGCATCAAGCCAATCTTCTGGCGAATAAGCATCCCTTGCGTTGCGACATCGAGGCCAAGAACCTGACCACGGCCGCCTGCCGGACTTACAAAGCCAAGAAGCGTTTTGAGGAGCGTTGTTTTTCCGGCGCCGTTTGGCCCCAGCAAACCTGTACAGCCATCGGGGATGACGAGGGAGAAGTCCGACAAAATCGTCTTCGTGCCATAGCGAACGGTGAGGTTTTCAACGGATGCCACACCGGTAGAATCGAGGGACATTATGTTTTAACCTTACCACGTACAGGAGACCACTTACGGTCAGCCAGTCGCTGGTCGCTCCATGTGTTCCCCCAGTCCAGCATTTCCGCAAGTGTGTGGAGGATGGACTCCGCCGCCCGGTAGCCATGAGACTCATGCGGCAGCAAAACCAGCTTCACCGTTGCTCCGTGGGCAGCCAGGGCCTGGTAAAAGCGTTCGGATTGCTGTGTATGCGTTCCCGGATTGTTGTCCGCAGCGCCATGAATCAGGAGGATTGGATCCGTGATCTTGTCTGCATACGTAAATGGCGAGAGGCGGTGATAAATCTCCTGCGCTTCCCAGTAGGTACGTCGCTCTGACTGAAACCCAAAGGGAGTCAGCGTCCGGTTGTAAGCACCAGAGCGGGCAATGCCCGCCGAAAAGAGACCCGGTGCGTGGGCAAGCAGATTGGCTGTCATAAATGCGCCATAGGAGTGTCCGCCACAGACAATGCGGTGCGGGTCCGAAATACCTCGCGACACCAGCATGTCCACAGCGCTCTTTGCTGCATCCACAATTTGCTCCGCAAATGTGTCATTCATCGTGTCAGGGTCACCAATCACGGGAACGGATGCATCCGCGAGCACCGCCCATCCAGCCGCTGCAAACCAGACGGGGCTTGTGCCCGCAAGGCGTGTGAAGACGCGGTCCGAGCCCCGCACCTGTCCTGCGGTTGTCGGGTCGGAATATTCCTCCGGATAGGCCCAGAACAAGGTCGGCAATGGACCATCCCGCTTTGGGTCATGCCCCGGAGGCAGAAACAGCGTTCCTGTCAGCTGCACTCCATCTGATCGCTTATAGCGAACCAGCTCACGGTGCATCCCTGTGAGGTCCGGATGCGGGTCCACAAAGCCCGTCAGGTTACGACCATTTAGCCAGAGGTTTGGCGGGGTTGCCGGATCCTGGCGTGACAGGATCAAGTCTTCCTCGTGGCTGAAGCCGACAAAGGTTTCGAATGCATCGACGCCGCAGCGGTGCACTTCAACGGAAATGCCATCGCCGGGGTGAAAAGCCGTCAAAAATGGCCGGTCACCTTCCGCGGTTGCGCCACGTCCCGTGAGGAACCAGATGCCATCCCGCTCACGAACAACGCTCGTGCCATCCGGGAGGGTCTCGTAAACCAAGTCGCCCGGGTCGTTGTACGCATCGTTGACGGACAGGCTCCACAGCTCCTCGCGGTTGCTTGCATCGAGCAGGGATGTCCGCCAGCTGGTTCTCCAGCGGCGGTCGCGGTCGTATTCCGTCAGGATTACATCGCCAGTACGCGGCAGCCAGTCGATATCCGCGAAGCGGTGTTGTAGCCGCACGATCTCGCGGGGCTCGTCGCTGTCGGTCACGCTGATCTCGCTTAGCATCAGACGGTCACGGTGTGGAACTTCCGCTTTCGGGTCACCACCATCGAGGGCTTCGGTCCAGAGAAGCGTCGCAGGCATCAGGCGTACCCACTGGATGCCACGCGGACCCACCGGCACTCCCTGCGGTGGAATCTCGTCCATCATCGGGATGTCGCAAATCGTTTGCAACACATCCCCAGCGGATGTCCAAATCTGCACGGAGCGCGCAAACAGATGCACGGGGACGCGATAGGAGAATGGCTGCTGCAGGACGGTTACCAGTAGGAAGTTGCCATCTGGGGATTGCCGGAAGCTGCCTAACAGAACGGGTTCGCCGATGTGTTCGATGGCAAGGTCTTGAACGGTGATGCGTACCAGCTGGCAGGTGATGATGTGCGCGAAGCAGGCTTCATCGTGTGGGGATGTCAGCAAATCCTGATACGTGGCTGTGCGCGTGCGTTTGTCATGGCTTTCCTGAATGTTGGGACCATCCGGGGTTGCGGTCGGCTGCGGGAAAGGCGGTTGGGCATCCGGCACGGCTGTTGCGTAAATCGCCGAGCTGTCTCGGAGCCACTGCGTTGTTGCCGCCAGAGAATCCTTGAGGCGCAGGCCGGTGACTTCGCGGGATGCCAGTGTTTCGACATTGATTACAAAGAGTCCAATCCCACCACCATCCATGTCTGCTGTAACGGACATCCAATTGCTGTCTGGACTCCAGTTAACGCCATCGATTCGAATTCCGGCCGGCAGGTCAGTAACCGTCCGTGTCTGTCCGGTTGCAACATTTGTGATGCGGACCTCAGAGCCGTGGAGGGTGGTTTGGTAACCGGGGCGCGTTGGATCCCAGCGGGAGCCGGCAAGCTTTAGAAATGGCTTTGCCAAGGCATCGAGGGATGGATGGCTTGGATGTTCGATTGCGAGAAAGTGTTTTCTGTCGGGCGAAAACGAGATGGTTGGGTTTGCGGGTGCGAGGACTGCCTGTGTGATGTGCGGTGCTGGTTGACGGTAATGACTCAAGCGGATTCAATCCTCCAAGGGGCAAGCTCCCCGCACCAACATGCGGCATCGGGGAGGAAAAGTGTATTTTCAGGCGGCGTCGTGCCCGCGTAGCGGGCACGGATGCTGTTTGTGCCTTCCAGCAGCGTTATGTCATCGATGCGCTGGGCTGGATAGTTGTTGATGATGACATCGAGAGGCATTGGGTCGAGATGCCCGGTGAGCTCACCCGTTGCCGTGATTTCAGTGTTCATCCAAGTGGAGGTTTCGCCGGCACTATTAACAAAGTATGAGCCTGCCGTGATGCCACTCGTAGTGACCATGTAGCGCCGGAGATGGTCGGGGACAGCGACAACAATATTGTCAGCGATTGAGTGAATGGTCGGGACCTTGTCAATCGTGATGGCGAGTGCTTCACCACCTGCGCGGTGAAACATGACGACATCGTGGGTATCGCCGGATCGGCCTCCGATAACGACGCATGCCCCGGCGTAAGGGTCGGGCCGGATGTCGGCGCTGATAACGGTGGCGGTTGACTTTACGAGGCCGGAGTAGGCGCTGAGGAGCGATTCACTAGGGCCTATCGGCTCATCGGTGGCTAGAATCCGGCCTTCATGCGGTGCGAGGGTGAGCTCAGGAAACGCTGGGATGATTCCGCCTGTCGCTGGGTGCTGTGTCGGATTCCACACCAAGTAGATGCAACCTCTTTGCCGAATATCGAAGCGCACTGCCTCCAAGCCACCAAGGGTTCGACAGACGGTTGGCGCAACCGCTGTCAGATGATGTTGCACACGGAGAGCTGCTAGGACGAGGATTTTGACGGCATTATCTGACTGCTCATCGATATCGGGGAGAAGTTCGGGGGCTGCCGCAAGGCGTTTGCAGAACGCTGCGCCCGTATCGCAGGGAATGTGGGATGCGAGAGACGCATCGGGGTGCTTAGTCACCCGTGAAGTATAGCCGACCCGATGATTATTCCACTTCAGATTGGGGAAACATTTACCGAATATCATTGTGTTAGAATCTCGCTGAAACGCATTCAGTGTCTACCGCTGCGTGATTATCGTTGAGAATTTTCTACCTCCTGACAAACTGAGCGGGTGGTACTACGTGGAAATGCACCGATGATTGAAAATTCGACTGTTTCAAATGGAATTGCCCGAAAAAGTGTCCGATGTGCCATGTCTGTAAAGTTACCTGCTGCTGTTTCCAAGCATTGTGCCGGTGAGCTGGGGTCTGTACGCCCACTTACTGCCATCGAGGAGGCCTTTAAGCGCATACTTGACATCGTGGTCTCTTCCATTGCGTTGATTTTGCTGTCTCCAGTAATGGCTTGCGTTGCGATTTTTATCGCACTGGAAGATGGCACACCGATCTTTTATCAGCAGCTTCGTGTTGGTCAACATGGCCGTGAATTCTTATTCACCAAATTTCGCAGCATGCGCCGTGATGCGGATGAAATTAAGGAGCAACTCTCTGCTCAAAACGAAGCGGGGGATGTCATCTTCAAGATGGCAAACGATCCGCGAGTGACCAGAGTTGGGCGTGCAATCCGTCGTCTTTCCATCGATGAGCTCCCGCAGCTATGGTTGGTTCTTTCCGGGACGATGACATTGGTCGGCCCGCGCCCTCATCTTCCAAAAGAAGTTGATGCATATTCCACACTGCAAAAATCTCGTTTACAGGGCAAACCAGGCCTCTTGTGCCTCCGCGAGGTGACAGGACGTAGTAGACTCACTTTTTCGGAATGGGTTGACCTGGACTTGGAATATCTGCGTCACCGTTCTATTCTGCTTGACTGTTGGGTGTTACTGCGTGTAATACCTGCAGTATTGAAAGCGGAAGGGGCGTACTGATGCTGGGGAGTATCCATGTCGCCCGAGGGGCTACATGCAAGAACGAGTTGAAAGCGTAAACGAAACCGGCCAATCGCTGTCGTTACAGGAATATGGTGACATGTTCCGCCGGCGCAGACTGGTCATTTTTCAGGTCTTTGCTTTTGTTCTGGTGGTCGGCGTACTGATCACCATGGTTCAGGCCCCCACGTACAGAGCCGTCGCACGCCTGCTTGTTTCTCCGCCATCCTATGTCATCAACAATGTCAGCACGGATCCACTTGCGGCCCTGTTTCAACTAAGCCAGCAATACTCCCCACTGACTCAGGTTGAGATGATTCAACGGTCAGAAATCAAAGATGAAGTTGGTCGCAGACTCAGCGCCAAAGCCCTTCCTTTGGTTACCGTCGATGTCGTTGAAAATACATCCATTATTGAAGTCACTGCCGAGGGCGACAACCCGAGTCTTGTGCGCGATACCGCAAACACATTGGTGGATGTCTACACCGAAAATGTAAAGACCAAAGGTGAGTCCAGCCTGCGGCAAGCGAGTCAGTTTGCAACGGATCAGGCGAAAGTCAACAATGATGACGCGATGACTGCACTGACCGAGCTGCAGACGCTGAAGAAGGACAAAAACCTTCCTGATTTGCTCAGTAACCGCGAAGCCCAGCAGCAGGTTGTCACCGATTTACAGATTGCATACAACACCGCGCGCGCCGGTTCTATCGAGGCTCAGCGCAAAAT
>JBEEMN010000028.1:0-13535 GCA_041192625.1 Armatimonadota bacterium | reverse complement strand
AATAGCCTGCGGGTGATCGAGCGCTCTTTGATTTCATCGACCGTGACTTCGCGCCCAAGCTCTTCTAAGAGTTGAATGTTGATGTTTCAGCCTCAAAAGCAACTCAAACAAATAGTCTGCGGGTGATTGAGCGCTCTTTGATTTCATCCACCGTGACTTCCCGCCCAAGCTCTTCTGAGAGGTAAATCCCTTCGGATATGAGCATTGTGTTCAGGGCAAGCTCCGCCGTGTTGAGGAGGTCTGTTCGGCCCTGGAGTGCGAGAATCCAGTGCGTTTGACTACTTTGCAGTGGGTCTGTATTATTGTCATCCGATCGCAGCTTACGTGTTCGGTACGTGAAGGCATCCAAGTCTGCGCCACCAGAGACATCGATGTCGCCATGTGGTTGATGCAGCGAAAATGGCCGCAACCGGATACCGCCTTTGTCTCCAACGATGAATGAGCCTTCAAAACTATCCAGGTGGATGGCCCAGGCTTCGGCAATTTCAAGTAGGGCACCATTCGCAAAATTGACAAAGCCGCATCCGAGCTCCTCTACCGAGTAGCGCCCCGCCTGTGCGCGAAGCTCATCGAGTTCGACCTTCTGAAATGTCCGTCCACTGACCCGCAGCACCCCTGGATTTCCGAGCAGATGCAGCATTTCCGAAATGTGATAGACGCCCATATCAAAGAGGGCACCGCCGGCTGCGATGTCGTGCTGGACAAAGCTGGGTTTGCCATAGCCATCCACGTAGGGTCGTCCCCGTCGCCGATGCCCGGTCGCTCGGGCGTAATACGCATCGCCGATTGCACCGCCATCAATCAGTGACTTGGCCGCCTTGGTTTCATCTGAGTAGATGAGCGCAAGCTGGATATGGAGCATATTCCCGGTCCGGTGGGATGCATCCAGCATCGCAAGGGCATCCGCGTACGAACCCGCCATCGGCTTTTCAGAGTAGCAATGCAGACCAGCTTCCATCACCCTGATGGCGGCATCCGCGTGGTAGTTGTTGTGGAGGCAAACATCGACGGCATCCAGGGATGCGTTATCAAGCAGGTCCTGAAGGGTGCTATAGGTTTCGCTAATACCGAATTTGGTTGCGGTTGCTGCGAGAGTTTCGGCATCGCTATCGGCGATTGCAACGACTTCGGCATCCGGGATGGTGGCGTAATTCAGCAAGTGCTGCTGTGCAATTTGTCCACATCCGATGATCCCAATTCTGATTTTGTTTCGCATTTTTAGGCTCCTGAAATCCGGCAAACATTCGGCAAACATTTTTACCGAAACCCCTTCCGGATTCCAACCATCCACAAGAGTTATCCATCGTAACGCACTTGTTTTTAGGGGACATCTGTATGAAGACATATACTGTACACAACGATGGGAGCTGGCTCCTTCGGCGTATCGCCCGCACGATTCAATCGTGGGATGTTCTTGCGATGGCTGAATCAACCGACGATGCGGGCCGGACGATTCGGACATGGACGTATCTTGGCGTTGACCCGGCGCGGCGCGTTTACGCATTGACGGAGCAGCGGTGTGTCATCCATGATGAGGAACTTCTCTCGGATGATCTGGTGCCGGACGAAGACAAAATGCCGATTGGCGAGTGGGCATCGATGCAAGCGCCGCTTGCCGTCCTCGATCAGCCGCCGCATCACTGGGGGATTCCAGCGATTGCTACACGCCTCCGGGCATCCGTTCAGCCAGCCGCGACGTATCGTATTCGCACTCCAAAAACACCACGTGTGCGTGAGGCGGCCATCGCGTGATGTTCATTGGTAAACTCTCTTCGTGCTCGCATCCGTATTAGTGCCGCTGGTTGTTATCGCCTCCATTTGGCTTGGTCGCACAGCGTGGCTTTGGGCAAATGACATGGACCAGCGTGGCAAACAACGGCTCAGCCTTGTGTTTCGGCTTGTCGCAGTGGTCATCGGGACTTGGTGGCTCCTCCCTGTAGGCGTGGTTGTCCTCAAACTGTTCATCCTGAAGCAAGACCCGTAGGACGCGTGTTGCGCTGAGCAAGGATTCCTGACGTCGTTTGCGGGACTGTTGGCTAACTACCCCGTAAGCAGCTTGACCACGTAGAAAAGCATCATCACAATCGTCACAATGCTTGCAACCCACAGCGTGACAGCCGTGATACCCGTTGACTTGAGCTCCTTGGGCAAGTTCTTGTGGCGCAGAGTCATCACAGAAACTGCGATAATCGGTAGCATCGCCGCCTGCGCAATCCCACCCATCTTCACCATTTGTGTCGGGTCGATACGTAAAAAGTGCAGCGCAGTTGGAATCGTCAGCAGCACAACGACAAAGCGGTTGCGCCATTTCACGCGTGATGCATAGTCATCCGCTTTGAAGACGCCCAGAAGAGTTGTGACATCAGCAAACACACGCGAGTTACTCGCCGTCGCAGCGAAAATCGTGCCATAAAGCGTGGCAATCGCGCCGACATAAAACACCCACAGCGCCCACGGGCCAAGGGTGTCCGTGTACATATGGCTTAGCGTCGCAATCATTTCTTTGCTCTTCGGGATCAACCCCTGAGGATGGAGAACACCCGCGCCTAGCAAATAAAACGCCGCAGTGGCAAACGTGTAGATAATCATGCTGGCGATGATGTCAAGGTGCATCACCCGCACCCAGCCGCGGGCACGGTCGCGCCACGCCGGAGTGAAATCATTTTCGCCAGTCGATTGTGCGTAGCCCTTTTCAATGCACCAGTAGGGGTACATAAAGAGCTCCGCCGCGCCAACTCCCGTGATGCCAAACACCGCCACAGCGGTCTTCATGCCGGTGGATGGCAGGTGAAACGAAAGTCCATTTGCAAAGTCCGCCGCAGTCAACGATCCGGGGCGCTTGAGGAGAATAGCAGCGCTTAGCACGGTAATGAATGTGAACAGGCCTACTTTTACGCTGGCAATGCCCTCAACCCGGCTGTACCCGCCGCCAAGCAACAACCACAGAGAGAACGCATAAAGAGCGATAACCCAGATATCAATCGCGACTGCAGGGAAAATCGTGTGTAAAACCTGCCCAACCCCGGCAAACATCGCCCCGATTTGGAACAACGTCATCAGGATCATCGCCACCCAAAGCCAAACCACCCACGAAACACCAACCTTTGGACCCGGCATCAGGTTGAACCCACCAAGGCCCGTCTTCCCAGTCGCAATCGTGAAACGGCCCATCTCGGCCTGCAACGCTGGCTTGATGAGACAGCTGATGATGATGAGCCAGAGGCACGTCATTCCAACTTCTGCACCAAGCGATGTCGTGGCGATTAGCTCACCCGAACCGACAATGGATGCCGCAAGAATCATCCCTGGGCCAATGCGCTTTATCGCATCCCTGAAGGTTGACGGAGGTGCTTCCACCGCGGTCGCATCATAGGCGTAGGGGTCTTTGAGAGCGGCAGTACTTTCACTTCTTTGTGCAGACATGGCAGGACTCTATGCCAGATGGCGGAAATTTGCTAATTTACATGATGTTAACCGCACCGATGTTAATCGCTGAACGCTGTACAGTTTCGTGTAACAGGGTATGCTGGAAATGAGATATCCCCTGCGCGCGCGCAGTGTGGCACCCAAAACCAACAACGAGGTTATTAGTACAAAGATGAAGCTATCCCTATTTGCCATCATCGGATTCGCCGCACTGGCCACACTGCCAGCCGCTGCACAGACCAAAACCAACAAGCCAGCAGCCAAGCCGCAAAAGAGCAACTCCAAGCCGCAGGCTCCTGCAAAGACAAAACCTGCCGCTCCAAAGCCAGTCGCTCCAAAGCCAGCCCCAACGCCTGCTCCAACCCCAGCTCCTGCGAAGGAACTTGGCGAGCGCGAAAAGGCAGTCCTTGGCAAGTACACCGTTGCTGGTCAGCCAAATGTGATCGACCTCGTCAACGATGGCGGCTCCCTCACGATGCAGGCAACCGGATATCCTGCGATTCCTGTTGAGCTGAAGGAAGACGATTCCCTCTACAATCCGATTCTTGCTGGACAGGTCGATGCGAAAATCGTCCGTGATGCAGACAAGAAGCCAAACGGAATCGATCTAACGTTCCAAGGCAACAAGGTTCAGTTCCAAAAGGATGGCGCAACGCCTCTGACCGCCGCAGCCAAGCCTGTCGAGAAGCCAGCTGAGAAACCAGCCGAAAAGCCGGTTGAGAAGCCAGCCGAAAAGCCAGCCGAGACGAAGAAGCTCCCGGACATCTTGGGCAAGTATGCCGTTGATATGCAGGGACCTGTTGGCGATGGTGAAATCAAGTACGACAACGGCAAGTTCATTCTTTCCATCGAAAATCAACCTGACTACGAAATCGAAGTCACCGAAAAGGATGAGATCAAGGGAAAGACCTTACCTGAAGGCGTAACCGCTAAGCTTGTCAAGGACAAAGAAGGCAAAGTAACCGGAATCTCGGCTGAGTCTCCTCTGGGGACAATGACCTGGACCCGCAAGACATTTGTCAAGCTCCCAGAAGCGCCTAAGCCAGCTGCTGGCGCATCCGAGAAGCTCAAGGGCGCCGAAGGCAGCTATGTCACTGACTTTGCAGGTGCACCTGAAATCAAGTTGACTGTCAAGGATGGCAAGCTTGTTCTCCAAGCCGAAGGCCAGCCCGAGCTTACCGTCGAAGTCAATGACAAGGATGAGTTTGTCTCCGAACAGCTCAAGGAAATGAGCTTCGCATTGAAGTTCACCCGTGACAAGGATGGCAAAATCGAAGGCATCTCCGCCACTACACCATTTGGCGAGATCAACTTCAAGAAAAAGTAACTGCACCCTTTTTCAGCAGTCAGCAGCCCGGCGGGAATCCGCCGGGCTGCTGTTGTTTAACAGACAACGACAAGGTTTGCTTTCCCACGTATCCAGTAGCTTCAGATCGATAATCCGACACTAGTTTTTGTGGATGTTGCATATTCAAGTAGTGTGTGCCCGCCGATAACCGGAAATTTACCACTGCAATTTGATAGGATAGGGGTTCGATGAGCGCATTTATACTGGTCACAGGAGCATCCGGCATCGCAGGGCTAGAAACAACAAATGCTCTGCTTTCTGCAGGCTTTCGTGTTCGGATGGCGGATGTTTCACGACCGGCTTACATCCCCGAAGGGGCTGAATTCACGCGCTGCGACACACGGACACCCGGTGATTGTGAGTCGGCAGTCGACGGAATAGATGCCGTTGTTCATCTCGCTGCCTGGCACTGTGGACATATTCCTCCGGTCTCCGATGACACCATTTGGGCCGTGAACACGGATGGTACGTTTAACATCCTCCAGGCGTGCAAACGCCAAAACATCCGCACCGTTGTCTACGCATCCTCGATGGCCTATGGACATGGCTCTGTCTACAGCGTTACAAAAGTCGTTGGAGAAGAAATGTGCCGGGGCTATCACGTCCAAACTGGGGCCGCCGTTGCGATGCTTCGTTACCACGACTTCGTACCCAAGCGATACCTTGACTTTGGCGCAAAGCTGTTGCGCAACGGAGTCGATGTCCGTGATGTTGCATCATCCAATGTGGCTGCAATTTCCGCCGGAATCGAAGGCCGATACACAATCTTTAGCAGCGTTGTCCACACCGATCATGGCATCCCGTCTGTCGTATTGCAGAAATTTACGACCTATTGGGAAGTCTGGTGCGAGCAGGTTGTTGCTGGGAGCACTGAGCTAATCGATGCCTATGGAATTGACATTCCAGCTGAAGTCGAACAACACGACCTCAGTAAAATCTATGCGCTGACCGGATGGAAGCCAGCCGTTGGATTTACAGAGTTCTTGGCTGATCTTCAGCAACGTCACCGGCGCGGCGAGGATGTTCGTAACCTTTGGGCCCCGGGACGGATTCCCGAAGCATCCTAAATACACAACCCCATTCATAACGTTTTGGAGACATCCCCGATGAACCCTTGGATCGCAGCAGCTCTCGCACTCACCCTCGTCGCTCCGCCAAAGCCTGGAAAACATGAGCAATGGGATGCGGAAATCGCTAAGCTCGAAGCCAAAGCAGCAAAACGTCCTGATCTTCACGGGGGCGTTGTCTTCACCGGTAGCTCGAGCATCAAAAACTGGAAAACTCTCTCCAAAGACTTCAACGGAATCCCCGTCATCAATATGGGATTTGGAGGTTCAGAGCTCGCCGATGCTGTCTTTTACATCGATCGGCTCACCTTGCAATACAAACCACGGGTTGTGGTTCTCTATTCCGGCGAGAATGACATCAATGCCAAAGTCCCAGTCCAGCGTGTCTTTGAAGACTTGAAACAGTTCATCACCCTCGTTCACAAGAACGATCCTGCAACACGAATCATCGTGGTTTCGCTCAAACCAAGCCCCATCCGCGAAAAGCACCTCGAGAAAGTGCGTGAATACAACCGCCTCGCAGCAGATTACATCAAGGGACTTCGAAATGTAGAATTCGCCGATGTCTTCACACCGATGCTGACATCCGATGGCAAATTTCGAGACGAGCTCTACGTCTCAGACCGTCTTCATATGACTCCCGCAGGCTATGCGATCTGGACGGAAATCATGTCGCCGATGGTAAAGAAAGCCATCCTGCAACGCTGATCGTGACTAACTTGGCCGTGTTATAGTCATGTCACATGATAGCAATCCGTGAAGCAACCCTGACATTTGACAATGCAACCCTGTTTCGTGACTTCCCTAACACGCCCTACAATGCCAACAAAAAGCTTGTCCTGAGCATCGCTGTTCCAGATGCCTATGAGCATTCAGGAAATCTCACTGTTAGCGCATGGCAACCTGGTGCAACGCTTGATCCGATCGCGATAACTGCTGCCATAGTCATCGAACAACACACTTGCATTTACCCGTACGCTGACACGCTTGCATCCAGAAATGGTGCAGAGTGGTGCGTCAACTTCGCCGACAGATGGCTGTTCAACTATGGCGAGGGCAACCTCCTCGCACAGGATGAGCTCCAAATTGCCGAGCATCCCGTCAGTAGTTGTCTCCGCCACGCGATGGCAGATTCTGCGATTGCACCGATGACCCGCGATAGGTCGAAGCACGATGCGCCGCGGCCACTGCTCATCCGCGGAATCCTCCGTCACGTCCATCTAGACACGACAACTGGGCTTTACGGGAATACGTTTGCGTACGCACCTGCCGATGATGTCATCGCGGCTTGCACACCAATCAAGCCGCCAACGGTGAGTAATATCATCGCGATGGATGCGCCAGCAGGTGGTGATGGCGTTTACAAACACGAAACGCTCCTCGACATTTGGACGACTGCGCTTACAGCGTTCTACGGCGCGGTAAGCGAAGCTAAAGCCTGTAACGGCGATGCATCTGAATGCACTATCCACACGGGCTGGTGGGGAACCGGCGCGTACGGGGGTAACCGCACCCTGATGGCGATCATGCAGCTGATCGCCGCCCGGGCTGCCGGCGTTACCCATCTCATCTTCCACACCGTCGACTCCGCCGGCGCAGCCGATTTTGTCGCCGCTTACGCACTTCCTGGGCTGGAAACATTCCTGCAAGCAGAAACCCTTGATCCGAAGGCGTTTCTGCAGTACTGCGCTGCTCAGAACTTCCGCTGGGGTGTTAGCAACGGTACGTAGCTCTAGTCATCCGATTCGGCCACGCCACCGGTTTCACGCACCGACTGTAAACCAAGCGCCTTGAGGCCACGACCGTGCGCCCCGGCCAACTCCGCTGGATAGCGCTTGTTAGGCCGCATCACCGCCCACTGGTCGCGGTTAAACCGATCCTCAGGCACCCGGTCAGGCTTAGACAAGTCAAAGGATGTCCGTTTTGCTGACTTCGGATTCGTGGCGTAGAGGTCAATCTTTGCCGGGATGGCAACATATGGTCGCGTGTCAACCTTCGGGCCAAAACAGGCCACAAGTGGTGTTGAAAGCGCCTCGGTACGGGTAAGGCTACTAGCACCGAAGATTCCCTTGATTGTACGCAGCACCGATGCCTGATTATAGAAAGTAGAGTTGACACCCATCTTACGGGTTCGCGGGCTGATCACCAGACAGACTGAGCGATGGCCATCTACGTGGTCAACGCCATCCTGGGGGTCATCCTCAACGACAAAGATCACCGTGTCTTTCCACACAGGACTCTTGCTCACCGTTTCGACCAGCTGTCCAAGAGCTTCATCGTTGTCGGCAACATGCGCCGCAGGAGTTGGGGCTCCGGCTTCTGAACCACTGGTGTGGTCCTGCGGAAGATAGACCGTCATCAGGTTTGGAACCTGCTGCTTTGCAACAAGCTTGGCATATGTCTCTTTGAACACACGGATACGAAGCAAGTCCGGGATATTCATATTCCAGCCCGGGAACGCCCGCACGCTATGCTGACGAACACGCTCGATGCCGATGAGCGAAGAGGACTCGGGCAGCGGCAAACCCTTCTGCGTCTTGCGAAGCAAGCTGGCATACGTTTCACCACGAGGCATCCCGGCCGTGTCAAACTCACCAAAGTTCAAAAATGACTTACCACGTGCCATGGCTGCATCCCAGATATGCCCGGTTTGTGAAATAGCCAATGGCTCATCGCCGTAGGGGTAGGACCGTGTCCAGCCACCAAAGGACCGCTCAAAGAAGCTGGTTGCATTGCCTTCGGTTGTCCATGAGTGGCCATCCGCGCTCAGAACACCATTACAGTAATAGTTATCCAACAGCACAAACTCACTGGCAAGCTTGTGGTGGTTTGGTGTGATCTTCTCACCGTACAAGCAAAGATTTGGGTCTCCATTTGCGCCTTTGACATCCCCGAAAACGTGGTCGTACGTCCGGTTTTCCTTGATGACATAAATGACATGCTTGAATGCGGGGTACTTAAAGTTCGCCTGCTTTGGCGCTGTGGCTGCCTTGAAAGGCTTTCCTGGTTGGGTGTTCCGGTTGATGCTCTGAACCAGTCCGGTGAACTGATAAACATTTCTACGTACCCGCTCAGTGGGACTCACATCGACGAGCACAGGCTCGCTCTTCGCAAGAGGTCCATACTTGTCTGATGACATATCGCGCCCACGCGAGCCGAGGCCCTTTGCGCTGACAACCGCCAAATTACTTCGATTCCCAGCCACTGCGAGAGGATACGCTGTCGGAGCTTCATGCCGACCTGCATTCCAGAGCACTTTCCAGTCGCCCGATGCGGAAACCCGCATGATCTGATCGCCATCCGCACAGGCAACTGCCACCGCACCGCCATCCGCGAGCGCAATCATCTCCGTCGGCTGTGCGGGCACAGGCGTTGATGTCAGCTTAATGGCTGCCTTTTCGCCACCGGATGGCAATGCAAATGTCTCAATTGCGCCTCCGGTACTGATACCCCGGATGTCAACGGCAACCTTTGTCTTACTTGAGTCCGCAGAGCGGTCATTCCATGCCGGTGTCTGGCCCCAACAGCTCACCCAGAGCTTGTTGCCTATTTTGCGGATGCCGACGGGCGCTGGGGATGTAGGCGCAGTCCAAGCGACCTTTCCCGTCTCAAGGTCTAATGCGTGAATTGCATTGGAGCGGTTGGCTGCAACATAGACAAATGTGTCATCGAGAGCAAGCCCGGCTGGGTACGGAGCACCGGCTGCTCCCGCAGGCAGCTTCAGGGTTCGAAGCACCTTTGGCTGGGCTAACGAAATGTCAAGCTCATCAACGCCATTTGTCGCATTGCCAGAATAAAGCCGCGTCTCCTGCGCGTTAACCACCATCCCACCAAGCCCGGATCCACCCAGCTTTACCCTCGCGGTAACGTCCATCTTGGCGACATTGATGACCGTGAGGCCCTCATTGTCGCGGACATAAAGCGTTTCGCCATTTGCACTCAGCAATGTCGCCACGGGACGACGGTCGATGAGAAGTGAAGTGCCCACAGGCTTTATGACGTCGCCAGTGGGGACAACCACACCGCCACTGACGAGGTCACCGACTTTTACAGTGGTAGACATGCCTGCAGCGGCGACACCTGCGATTGCTGTAATGGCAACAAATGGAGCAATTCCCTGAATAGATGGCTTCATGCATCCACTATAGCAGAGGAGTCAACCGCCCTTAAGGCATGTGTTCATAACATAAATAGGCTCAACGACTCAGACGCCGAGAAGATGACTGATGTCATTTACGCCGCCGCTTGGGTAGATACTCGTTGCAACGACAGGCCCAATGGCGAATGCATTTTCAACATAAATACGGTGCACAAAATCGCCTTGCATTGTGGGGATCCAGACGTTGGTGATGCCCTCATCGCCATTTCCATGGATGAGAACGCACCACGAAAGGTGGTCATAATGCCAGCCGATTTCGGCGACCTTTGCCGGAAGTGCAACACTCAGCTGCTGTGACCATCCCGCCAAAATATTTGTGTAGTAATCAACATAGTTGGTTTTGCCATGTCGCTCTGCGCACGTCGCACTGGATGTGGCCGTCATAGCATCATGCAACCAAGGCTCCATATGGGTTACATCAAAGGTATTCAATGTCGCCGCGTACGCAGCACAGGCCATCAGCTGAACACGGTTCGCATCATCGGCGACTAGGCTTGTCGGCATCTCAACCGGCTGGCGCCGCTGAATCACACTGCTTGCATACGCTTCCAGCTGCTCGCAGTTTGTTAACAACGCAGCTGCAAACGGGCCAAGAAACTTGCGCTCAGGAGACCAGTCGGTGACCGCAAAAATGACCTCACCAAAGCAACCTAGAAATTCACCTTCGAGCAGCTCGCGGAATACGTTGGCCGTCGATGCCGGATCATTTCCAAACATTCCGCAGCCCCATGCTCCCAGCACAAGGCCGGTGTACCCAATCGATGCTGCGACTTCGAATAGCCTGTGGATACGCTTTCGGAACAGCTCACGGCAATACGCATCACGGTAGGGTGAACTGATCGGCGCAGCACACGTCACCACATCGCAAACCCACGGGTACGCCACCAACTCGCTGTTTTCATCCCGGATGAAAGGGACATCGCGGGAAATGATGCACCAGTCACTAGCATCCTCGTAAGGCATCGTCTTGTGGACGTCATACATTTCATGCCCAACAAGCGTGCCAAAGAGGAGGCTGTCGCGGCAAAGCGCCTCTTCCTGTGTCCGGCCACCATCCAGAAACCATCCGCCAGGGTTTGTACCATTTGCGAAGTTCAACGCGAGGACAGTATGGCCATGGTCCCGAAGGACCCGCGCTGCCGCTTGGGTTGTCGTATTCACCACCGAGACCAGCGTCTGGTCGATCAACGGGTTTTGCGGTGCCCTGGTCAGCTCGCGCAGCGGCGGGACAGACAGGGTTGATGAGGCACATTTTCCGATGGCAGTTCGGATGTCAACGACTTCACCAGATGCAGCGGTGTATGTGCCATTGGTCCAGATAGCCACCGTCTCCATTGCAAGCGCAGCTGCACGCGGCTTGTCAATCTGACAAACCTTGTAGTTTTGGGCAGCCTGCTCCTCTGAATCCTGAACGGGATTCGTGACATAACGTGACATCCGCAATCTCCTTGTAAGATACATCCAACCGGCGAACAGGCATGTAAATGTCAGCCGTGTTGCCACTTGGGCAGAATATCAGATGCTGGAGACCTGCAGACCGATGAACCTTCACCGTACGCTTCCCGCCGTCGCTACGCTTGCGACCATTTCACTCACCAGTCTTACCGCTCTTGGACTCCGAAGCGCATTCACCGCTGATAAACCACTCTTCGTTGGCGAGGATCCGCTCCTCAGTGGCTTTGCCACCACGCCAACGAATCAGACGGTTACACCGGTCGGTACCGTCATCACACTCGCTGGCAGCCGCCCAAAAGACATCGCCATCGCCCCAAATGGCAAGCGCTTTGCCGCACTCAGCCAAGGTGGAGTCACCATCTTTAGCAGTACCGGCGAGACGCTCGGAAAAGTGAATGTTGGGATTGGACCGCTTGGCATCACATGGATGCCGGATGGCAACCGCATTCTCGCCGCGCAGTCGGGTGGGAAGGTCGCGGTCATCGATGTCGCACCCGATGGCCGTCCATCATCGAGTGCAACCTGGGTTGTGGACACCCCACTTCAGGATGACGAAGCGCCAGATATCGCGGCCGGACTTGCCGGACGTGGTCAGCGCCTCAAAGATCCGCAAGTCGCCGGAATCGCCGTTTCCGCGAATGGTAAGCAAGCCTTTGTCGCACTCGGCATCCGCAATGCAATCGCCGTGCTTGACACCGAAACCGGACTCGTGACACGCACCATCCGCGTTGATGTCGCTCCTTATCACGTCACTCTCTCCCCGGATGGCAAACGCCTGGCCGTTTCCTGCCGCGGTGGACGGGGCGCAACGCTCTCCCAGCCAAAGGCCATGAGCGCTGGAACCGCAGTCCGTATTGACACGACGACCGATGCGGCTCTCGATGGTTCCGTGGTTGTCATCGACACCGCAGCCCTCCGGGCCACACAGACCATCACAGGCATCCGCCAGCCGGGAAAATCCTGCTTTATGGATGACAGCCGGACACTGGTTGTTCCGGGCACCGATGACGATATGGTTTGGAAGGTAGACCTCACGCAAGCCGAGCCGCATCCGGTTGGACTCACCGTTGCTCCGGTTTCCGACTCTGGTTACGGACACATCCCAACCGCTGTGACAGCACTCCCAAATGGAAACATCGCAGTCGCCTGCGGCGGCGCAAATGCCATCGCTATCGTCAACACACGGGAAAACAAAGTCACCGGCTACATCCCAACCGGGTGGTACCCAATCGCCGTTGGCGTCGCGGATGGCAAGCTGGTTGTCGCAAATGCAAAGGGCATTGGCGGGCGCGTCAAGCGCTCAAATGGTGCATATAACGTCCATGGAACAGTCGGTACGCTTCAACTCATTGGATTGGATGCGGCAAACGGCAAAGCCCTCGATGGCAATACACGCCAGGTCGCCATCAACAATCGGTGGGAACTCGGCGCTGCAGCAGGGCTTCCTGCCCGTGATGTTGCCCCAGTTCCAGTCCCGCAGCGCGTCGGCGAGCCAAGTGTTTTCGAGCACGTCGTCTACATCATCAAGGAAAACCAAACCTACGATTCGCTCCTTGGCGATATGAAGGAAGGGAATGGCGATCCAAAGCTGTGCTTGTTCGGCGAGGATGTCAGCCCAAACCATCACGCACTGGCACGTGAATTTGTCCTCCTCGATAACACCTATACCAGCGGCACAAACTCCGCGGATGGCCACCAGTGGACGGTCAGCGCTATTGGAAATGGCTACATCGAGCAAAACTACGATGCACATAGCCGGTCCTATCCCTACGATGGCGGCGATCCGTTGGCATTCTCGCCAAAGGGTTTTTTGTGGACATCCGCGCTTGCTGCCGGCAAATCCCTCCGTGTCTATGGAGAGTTTGTCAACAAGCCATCGATTACGAATACGGTCACAGGCAAGCGCGGTGGCTGGAAGGAAATCTGGGATGACTACCGCTCTGGCGGTAAGGTCTACAAAATCGCATCCGGGACCGACAACGCAGCTATCCGGCCCTATATGCACCCGGAATTCATCGGCTTTCCAAGCATTGTTTCCGATCAATGGCGCGCGGATGTCTTCAATAAGGACATGGATCGC
>JBEEMN010000027.1:0-9725 GCA_041192625.1 Armatimonadota bacterium | reverse complement strand
AAGTGCGTTCAAGCAAGCACTTCAACGCCTTAGTGAAGGCCGCTGTTTATGTATCTTCCCTGAGGGTACGCGGAGTCCGGATGGCAAGTTATTGCTTCCTGAGCCAGGAGCGGCCACACTTGGTCTGCGTATGGGCGTCCAGCTTGTCCCTGTGTATGTAAAGGGGTCGTATGAGATGCTTGGGGTCAAACGACCGGCGAAACGGGGCCGAATCGATGTGATCTTTGGTGACCCTTTTACCTTTGAGAAAGATATTGATAGGGAATCGGCTGGTCAAATGCTGATGTCTAAGATCCAAGAGTTAGCGGACAATCCTGACCGCGATGTTGCAGTGCCGATACGTCCTCATCGATTTGTCAAGCCATCTGAGCGCTTGAACTAATCCATTCGCCAGTTACAAAAAAAGACCGATGCATTGTTTAGATGCACCGGTCGATATCACTGCGATGTTAGTTTCGCAGCTATTCTGTGCCTTCAACAGTTAGGAAGATGATTTGTCCGCTGTCATCGATATCGATGCCAATCTTCCCATCCAAAACACCATCAAGCAGCGTTTTGTCCAGTTGAAACGCAGCAAGGCGGTCAGCCGTTCCTTGCTGGCGGATTCGACGTTGGCGGCCACTAACTGTCTTAAAATGCTCAGCTTCGGCGTTTACACCACGTGCCCATTGAATGATGTTGCGCAGCTCTGTTTGGGACGCTCCACGTGCACCACGTGTTGCAAGTAATGCACTGACGAGACGGCTGGACTGTGTTTCAGTGTCGATGGTTGTACGGCGACGACGTCGCCGAATAGGGGCATCAACTACCGGTGTCGGTTCAGGAACCGGTTCTGCAACCAGTTTGGTTGTTCTACGAGCCATTAATTCTCCAATTTCCAATCAAAGTGGATAATTCTTCTGTGAATTGTCGCGTGATTGACAGTTCTGTACGCAGAAAACGCGTTACATTACTTATCATCCACACTTCAGCCATCTGAATGGCTGCGCAGACATATTACGATACTTGCAAATGAAATAATTTCGAAAACACAAACTATTTGCAAAATATGCTCGAAATCAGGTTTGAACACCAAATTCTTTATTCTGTCACCATACCAAAAGGTGTTTTCGTGGTAAAAGTTCTCGACTTTGTTCACACGCTGCTGAAGGTAATCATCCGGTAGAGTCAGCGGGCGGAGCGTCAGCAAGTGGAACACGACCCCATTAGGTCTGATTTAGGAACTGACGAAACGTATTTGCCACCTGGTGACACGCTGTGATTTGTATCGTGAATACAACACAGCCACACGTTTCCGCTAACGCGTTATCGCGGCTGGACGAAGCTTGTCCATGATGCGCTGCTCGATTCCCTCAAGCTGTAAGTCTCCGGACATCAGGCGACCAACCAGTTTAGTGCCTGCAGGATTCTTTACGCCTAGCTTGTAGGACAGGTACGGTGTTCGATGGAACAGTTTTGCCACGCGATTTGCCGCATCAAACTCACCACCAAACATCGTTCGAATACTGTCTGAGTAGCTGGAGACGGTATCGGATGCAATGTGTATCGCAGCTTGTGCGCCACTGCGGACAGCATATTGAATGCCTTCTCCAAAGAGTGGTTGCACCAAGCCTGCCGCATCACCGACAAGTAACACCCTGCCAGTCACATCTACAATTGGCTCCGTACCGGTCCAATAGGGGATTGGATGCGCCCAGATCTTGATATCCGTTCCCAGTAAATCCGTTGATAATCCAGCTGATGTGA
This sequence comes from Armatimonadota bacterium, assembly GCA_041192625.1. Lineage (GTDB taxonomy): Bacteria > Armatimonadota > Armatimonadia > Armatimonadales > Armatimonadaceae > CAIRTT01. Next base: position 7,979 of record JBEEMN010000027.1, on the reverse strand, counting down.
GCTGCGTCTTCATCGCATTCAAGAGGGTAACCGCAACTGTATTGAGTCCAGCAGGAGTTGGCTTCTTAGGTGTGAGCATTCCCGCTCCCACAGACAGAATTCCTAGCTTAGGAAAAATCCACGCATAGCCGTTTTTGACCGTTCCATAGTCAAGGTAGCAGGCCGCCTTTTCCAGCTGAGGATGCCAAGGATTCTCTGGAGTGGCATTCTCATACGGTATCTCCGCTTCACGGGCAATGCCCCAGCGTTTATTCAGGCGCAAACCTACCCGCGAACCTACAACACCTTTGGCACCATCCGCGCCAACGACGTAGCGGCTGCGATGCACATTGCCATCATCGGTGGTTACATTGACACCCGTAGCATCGGGTTCGACCTGCATGACACGAGCACCCAGGATGACGGTTGCACCCTCTGACTCCGCACGGGTTTGCAGGTAATGATCAAATTTGGGCCGCATCACCATCCAAACCTCGGATGGCTTGTCATCTGCAGTCAGCATCGGAGCAAGGACAGGGTCTTTTCCCTTCCAGGAATGTCGTAGGTGCGTAACCGTTGTTTCGAGAAAGCCGTCGGGATTCAGGCCACTAACATGGTTTTGAAGTGACACAGGAATTCCGCCGCCGCACGGCTTGTAACGTGGGAAGGTGGCATTTCTATCGATAAGGAGGGTTTTTAGACCGCTTTCAGCACACTTCCATGCACATGTCGCACCCGCCGGCCCGGAACCAACTACGATTACATCCCAAACTGACATTCAGGCTATCTCCACATCTAGGTCACGTCTCACAGGACAGGGAAATTCCGGCCATCCCACGCATGTTTCATCCTACCCAATAGAAAGAGCGATTTACCGCTCCAAGCTGATTGCGAAGATTTTGAGGGATGCATCTTTAGGAAGGTCGATTCCAACAAGGTCCGCTGATGGCCGAACAGGAATCACCAGGTGTTGCCAAGCAAGGAGAGCATCCTGGTCACCGGTAGGCATTCGCTTGCGTGGAAAGCGCATCGAAATGGCTTCATCCACCCGAACAGGTGATGTCCAATCCCGGACAGTACGCGTGACGACTTCTGTTTTGCCATCTTTATAACGTAGCGTCAGCTGGACGGGTTTAGGTTCCTTCCCGATCATGACAGCAGCGATATGAAGAGCAACGTACTTATTGACAGGAACATCGATTCGCTGACCTTTCCCGGACAAAGCATTTTTCGCCCCGGGAGCTGTTGAGCCAAACTTGAAGGATGTAGACCGTACAATCTCGCTCGAAATGTCACTTGCATAACCACTTGGGAAAAACAGCTGCCCAGCATTGATTCCGTAGCGATCAGCGGGGAACCATTCACCTGGGAATGTTCCTCCCAGACCATCGACATCGCCATCACGTGGAGCGTTTTCGTACGAAACGGCATCCGTGTCAAATTTGTCCTGCAAGTCAATCATCACGGCTCGTCCGCCGGTTACGGTGACGCCAATGAAAACAGCATCTTCACTGCGGGTTACAGGGTGTGTTGTCAGGAAAAAATCCGGTGGACGCATCGGGAGGACTGCAAGAATGTAGCGACCAGGACGATCAGGTACGCGGAAGGTGACTTGCAGATCTGTGCTCTCACCAACGGGTACTTCTGTCTTGATGTATTCAGTTGGCAATGCTAGGTTGACTGACATCGGGAAGCCATCTGCCTGGAACCACCTGCCAGTCAGGCCAACAGATCCTTTAGCCCATTTTTCAATGCCTGTGTTCGCGATGTTGACGGCGACATTGCCTTCAGAACCTGCGGAGTAGGTTGTCTGTCCAAGTGGTGCGACCAGGCGAACTCTTGCTTCTTCATTTCCTGGATAGACTGCGGCAGACTGCTCAAAGGGTTCAGTGATGACATTTCCGTCGGAGTCTTTTATGAGGAACTGCACCCAAACGTGGCTTGGCAGTGTTGCACCCTCGGCTGTCCCTGTCTGTTCTGGATAAGCACCAGCAAGCGGTTGACGATCTGCATCACGGAAATCAATCGTCGCTTGCAGCTGTTCCCAGGCACCTGGTCGTAGCGCTTTGCCCTGCTGTGTCTCGCCTGTTGAGAGAACCATCGTTTTGTCTGCAGTCAGGACACGCCAGTACAGCTTGAAGGTCCCTGCAGGTATCCCACTCGAACCTGCAAATCGTACATCTGCTGTTACAGGAACACGCGCACCGGTTCTCTGCAAAGTGGACAATGATGTTGAGCGGATTTCTGCATACGATGTCTTTGACCGAACCGTCACGACTTGGCTGATTGTCCTCGTCGTGTTAGCTGTTTCCGTTACAAACTCAAGCACATAGTCGCCATCAGGTAGGGGAGTCGAGCCATCAATCGAGCAGAGGACTCCAACTTTCGCCGTAACGGTTGTTCCACCTGCAAGCAGCGAAGTCAGGCGGCTGCTTGTGGGCGTGGCTGCAACTACCTTGTCGTTTTGAAGCCAGCGATAGCCGACTTTCACGGCGCTCGGTTCAAGCGGTGCAGTGCCCTTATTTTGGATAACGACATTTGCGACAAAGAGTTCTGGTGATGCAACCACGGCTGGGATGCCAGATGCTTGAACCCGAACATCGACAAGCGTGCCCGAAGTCCCGGTTGTTTTGTACAGGCGGGTTAGGCCAACATAGCCTTCACCGTATTGTCGGCTCGGAGCGATTTCATTGCCGGCCGCAAAGTCATTCCATGAGTTGATGAGAATCCAGTCTGCACTGCGGGATGCGTCCCAGCTTTGCTTATACGTCTCGCCGAGCTTACGGGGAGTAAATGGTCTTTGTCCACCCGGGCTCACGATGGCGATGTTTGGCGCTGAAGGACGAAGGTTCCGCCCAACGGAGCCAAAGAGACCAGACGAATTCGAGGTCAGTTTTTCGCCACCAATGAAGACCAGTGTTGGGCTACCAGCAGTGGCTCCAAACCGTTCCGCGAAGCGCTGCCGGAGTGTGTTCGCCCACGATGCATCCGATGGGAGAATGACAGATTCGCCATCGATAACCACTGGGATAGCCATAGCGGTACCTGTCGGCGTCGTTGCACCAACGGCAGTCACATGTCTCATTTGCGGTGGAGTCGCGATCACCCAGCGCTGGATAACTTCCCAGAGACGATCCAATCCGGCTTGTGTTGTCGCATCGAGAGGAGCATCATCTGCGGGAATGACAATATAAGGCGCCAATGCAGGTGTCGCCTCACCGCGCTGTGCTAGCTCTTGCTTTGCAGCGGCCACAACCATCTGAGCCTTCATGTCAAGAACGCCGGCAACTCCAGTACCACCAGTTACGCAGTAGGCGACATCGATTCCAGCACGCTGCATCCCGAGGAGCTCACGCCGATGATGATCCACACGGTCACTTGAATACCATGGACCCATACCAAGGAAGGGCTGGTCGATGAACCCAATACTGCCATCCCGTGCAATAACGCCGCGGGTAGGTGAGGATGGCTTTAGGAGGTCTGCATTTGTGGATGAAAAGTAAAGCGCGCCGATAGATTTGATTCCAGCGGGGTTGCGGGCCTCATCCAGTGTTGGGGCAACGCCTTTTAGCGCTGCGATGATTGTGGATGTTTGCTTGGTTTGCCATGCTGGCAACGCGATCTGAATCTCAGCTTCCGGCCACTCCGTTTTGTCGATCCGGCCATCGATTAGCGGGATTGTCGTTTTTGTCACGAGGGGACTCGGAGAGTTTAGCAGTGGCCAAGCTGCAGGCGTTGCTGCATCGACTGCATCCGGAAATGTTACAACGGCTGCAGCATCTTTCTTGCGAATCTGAAGATAGCCACGCAGCGGGGTATTCGGTGCACAACCGAGGGCGTCCCATGGAATCGCAGCTTCGACGTGCCAGCTGCTGTCTTTATCGGTTGCGTCGCCGATGGTTCCATCAATCCCGATGCCATATTTCATTTTGAAATAGGCAGCAGGGATGCCATCCTTGGTGTACCCAAACCCACCAGCGGGTGAATAGGTAATCGTAATGGGTTTCCCGCCATCTGGTAGCAGCGAGAGAATTACACAGTCATCTTTCAAGATCGCTGGGATGCTCTGTGGGCTAAGTCCCTTTGTCAATCCTTGAATATCTGTCGTTTCCACCTTGACGGTAAGGAAAAGATATTCATTATCTTTTGCAAGACGGAACGATGCCTTCGGAGTGTCTTGGGGAACTGCGAACGCCGGGCTCAACACAGAAACACAAGCAGCTAGTCCCAATATCGTTGCGAACCTGAGCGAAGCCATCAAATTTCCCGTCTCCCATCAAATGCCTGAATCAGCGTTGCTGAATCTGTGTAGTCAATATCCCCGCCAACAGGGATGCCATGTGCAATCCGAGACACCTTGCCGACGAAAGGTTTCAACAACTTTGCAAGGTACAGTGCCGTCGCATCCCCTTCGATGCTTGGATTCGTGGCGATGACAAGCTCATCGTAGGATGCCTCTGCAACGCGATTGAGCAGCTCCCGGATACGTAACTGCTCAGGTCCCACGCCATCCATTGGTGCGAGAAGGCCACCCAGAACGTGATACCTGCCTCGAAATTCACCGGTCTTTTCAAGGGCAATGAGGTCACGCGATTCAGCGATGACACACAGGATTGCCTGATTGCGCCGCTGGTCCGAACAAATGTCACACAGCTCTTGATCTGTGACGTGAAAGCACACAGAACATTGCCTCATATTTGCTTTGACATCATCAATGGCTGAAACCAGACGTTGTACCGCTTCGGTATCCAGTTTCAGGATATGAAAAGCCAGGCGCTGGGCCGACTTGGGACCAACACCTGGCAGACGTTCAAATTCCGCAACCAATCTGGCAAACGGACGGGCATAGGAGGACAAGCTTTTGTGTGCCTAGCCAAGTCCTGGAAGGTTAAGACCTGGGATGTTTGGCATGAGCTTGCGTTGCTCGTCGTTACGCAAGTCTTCCGCAGTGTTGATGGCGCCATTGACCGCGGTCAAGATCAGCTCTTGCAATGTCTCGACATCATCCGGATCTACTGCATCCTTGCTGATTGTTAGCGACATCAGGTGACCATTGCCATCTACGACAGCCTTGATTACACCGCCAGCGGTTCCTTCAATACGTGCCGCTTCAAGACGCTCTTGCATCTTTTCCGCATCTTCGTACATCTTCTTCTGAACCTGCTCGATCATCTTGGCCATGCCTGCACCACCAAGTGGGTTTCCGCCGCCGCCGCCCAAACCTTTAAATGGATTTGCCATTGTCATAAACTCACTTTCAAATTGCTTTGTATGCGATCAGTGTATTGGATGCTCCAACATCTTGCCCCCGAAGACCTCAAGGACCTCTCGCAACAGGGGGTCATCCGGTGCACCAGCATTTGCTACTGCTTCATCATCATTAGCATTGCGTCCACGGCCGGATGCATCGTTTGTGGTGTCGTCTGCCGATGTGTTCCCAGCGCCTGTGTCCGGTGGCACGACCGCGGGGACTTCAAGGGTAAAACGCACACCACGGATAGGTTCGGTTAATCCAAGTGACCTTCCAAGCACTTTTCGGACAAAGTCCGATTGCTTTTGATCACTCATCATGTCTTTGTGTGCTGAGCTATGAAACGCAATTTCAACGACGCCATCGGATGCGCCGATTGGCCGCGCGGATGCCAACATCACACCTGCACGCTTACTGATTGCCTCAGCTGCAGAGAGAAACGATGGCCAAACGCCAAGGACATCGTTGAGTGACCAGCTGGATGTCGCCTCTGCTTCCAGACCTACAACCACTTTGCTCGGAGGCATCGATGACTCTTCGTGGTCGACTGGAGCATGTGATTCTAATTGTACTACTGGCTTTTGCACATCTGGTGTCGCGGGGACCGGTGCTGTCCGGCCTGCTGCCCGCGCTGCACGAATCGCTGCAAGCGCGGCCGGCACGACTGGGGCATTGCCAGGTTCAGGTGCAGTTTGCTGAGCGATAGGGGGTGCTTCTGTCGCAATCGCAGGCGCCGCTGTCGTCACCACGCGATTTTGCTCTGTAGGGATTGCTGCTCGGAACGATGGGACCGCATGATCCTGCGTTGCCTGTGGACGGGCGGTCGGAGTTTCTATTTGCCGCGATTGGGAAGCAGCCACAGCGGGGACATGTGGTGCAAGCTGTTCGACTGGACTACAGGCTCGTGCAAAGGCAAGCTCAATCACGAGGCGATGTTGCTGGTTCCAGCGGAGGTCTGCCTGTGCTTTGTGGATTGTGTCGAGTGCGCTCAGCAGGACCTGCTTTCCAATACCTTTGGTGAGCTGTGCGAGCTTATTACGCTCATCTTCCGTGCGGTCCGAAAACACCGCAGCGCCGGACAGCTGATACACCAAGAGGTCTCGAAGGTGACTTGCTACGGACCTCAAAATTGAGCGGGCATCCTTGCCCTCATCGAGAATTTCATCCGCCAGTTGGATTGCACCCGACATATCGCCGGTCGCCATCGCCTGCGTAAGTGCATACAAATGGTCGGCTTCCAATAACCCTAGGACTGATTCGACATCGGATGCTTCAATCACGCCATCGGTGAACCCGAGCACCTGCTCAAGGAGCGAGAGCGAGTCTCGGTAGCTTCCTTCAGCAGCGCGTGCAACTGCAAGGATGGCGCCATCGGACATCTGGCGCGCTTCACTCCCGAGGACGTAGCGGAGTCGACCACTGATGTCGGCAATGGTTCCGCGGCGGAAGTCGAACTGTTGACACCGGGAGCGGATTGTTATGGGAATAGACTGCGGTTCGGTTGTGGCAAGAATGAAGACCACATTTGCCGGCGGCTCTTCAAGAGTCTTCAGGAAGGCATCTTTGGCATCGCTCGAAAGCTGATGGGCCTCATCGATGATGTAGACCTTGTACCGATGTTGCATTGGGCCGTAGCCGACAGCCTTACGAACCTCTTCAATGTCTGCGACACCACGGTGGCTTGCCGCATCGAGCTCAACGACATCGATACAGTTACCTGCCGTAATCCTGCGGCAAGCTTCGCATTGATCACAAGGCTCGGTGACATACGTATCCTCTGATTCGCAATTCAGCGCTTTTGCAAGGAGGCGTGCAACGGTTGTTTTTGCCGTACCTCGGGTCCCTGTGAAGAGATAACCGTGCGCAACACGACCAGTTTGAAGGGCATTTTGCAACGTTCGGACAACATGCTGCTGACCTACGACATCGGAAAATGTCTGGGGGCGGTACTTGCGGTAAAGGGACTGGTAAGCCATCCGGTTATTGTGTGGGAAGTTTCCGACACACGGGCCGTGCTCCTAAAGGCTGCTGCTTCCGCCCTGACCTGGTTCGGAGCCGACCCGCTGCCGTGGTGTCATTGTACCGCTTACAGAGCGATTGTCACTTACATCGTGGTGATGTCTCAGGATAGACTGGATGTGAATATGGCGACCCGACCGACTGGTATTAAGCGGACAATGACCGAGGTTGCAGATGAGACGACTCTGGTCCTTGAGGGGGTTGGGCGCGTCTCGCGCCAAGTCGTGATCAGTGGTCCGCTGTCTGTTATCCGTTACATTGGCGATGTCTTTCTTGTGCTCACAGAAGCGGTGTCTGGCATTCGTGAAACGGACCTCATAACGCACATTAGGCAATGGTTTTTACTCGGAGTTCAGACGTTCCCGATTGCTGGAACTACGGTTGGACTGTCCAGTGCGGTTTTTGCTTACTACACCGTGATGTCCCTCAAAAACTACGGTGCATCCGGGCTTGTCGGCGGCATTGTCGCTATCACGGTTGTACGCGAAACTGGCCCCCTGATCGCGGGCATCATGTTGACCGCTAGAGCTGGAAGTTCAATCGCAGCAGAGCTTGGTGCGATGCGTGCGAGTGAGCAAATCGATGCACTCCGCGTGATGGGCCTTTCTCCCGTCCGCTACCTTGCGAGTTCGCGGATTCTTGCCTGCACATTGATGCTTCCGGTGCTAACGGTGCTGTCTGACCTCATGGGCGTGGCCGCCGGAGGATTAGTGGCATCATCCAATGGAGT
>JBEEMN010000026.1:0-9731 GCA_041192625.1 Armatimonadota bacterium | reverse complement strand
GGCGCCTGCCCAACCAGGTAGACGTTGGCTTTAGGCGATATCAGAGTTAAAGGACGAGCGGCCGGGATAAACCCGGCCGCCGCGCACTTGGTGCAGGACCGGAACGCCGTTTCAAAGGCGCTCCAGTCGGTGTTGACATCTGGCATTAGTCTTTAGATGCGACCAGCTCATTCCAGCGGCGGCGGTATGCAATCACACCACCGATGCTGTAGAGAACTGAGCCCAACCATACCAGCCAGATCATTGGCTTAGTGGACAGCTCGATGACTGCCATTTCGCCTGGATCCGGTGCATTCCATGTCTCAAACCGTAGTGCCTGGAATGTAGCGAGCTGCTGAAAGGTCTCAGCCTGTTGCTTAAGGAAGACGCTAGGAATCAGTGCCTGCTGGAATTCTGGCGTACCAGGCTTTCCGGCTTTCTTTGCATCTTCAACCGCGCTCAACCACGCTCCCTGCATTTCCTCAACCTGATCAGGTGTTGGAGGTGGAACAAACCGGAGGATCACATTTTCACGTGGTCCAGGGATTGTCACGACATCGGAGAACGTACCGCTCTTCTTGCCCTGACGAATCATCGGGGTCGCAAGGATTTCCTGACCCTTATACTTCACACTCACAATAGCCTTCAGCTGGATCTCTGGAAGTGCATTGAATGCTTTCTCATCCTTCGATCGGAACGCCGCCGCAGCCTTGTCATCGAATGACACATTCATCAGACTAAAGGTGTAGTCACCAATCGTTTTCGGCTCACCCACCTTGAGGGAGAACTGATTGTTCGGCGTGTCTGCACGGTCCGGGTCATCCATGATCTCATTGGTGTCGCCACCAAGTGCGATATAGGTGTCACCCAGGATGTGGCGGTTGATGGCTGGTGGGTTTGCAAAGAGGGTGTCTTTACCCTCCCATGGTGCGAAGTAGTAGCTTGGCTCGGCAATCCACGATGACTTGCCTTCCTCCACCTTGATCTTCATTGTGTTGGTTTTGTCAAACGGCTGCTTTGAATGTCCAAGGTATGTCAGCTTGTAGCCATCCACGAACTGCGCGCTGTCCTTCATCAGGACAATCTTTTCTTTCTTGTACTGGAAGGCGACAAGGATGGAGATGCCCGCGAGGACCATCGCCGCACCGGTGTGTGCGGTAAATCCGCCCACGGTCAGCTGTGCGGTCTTTGTTCTCAGCCGGGGGAGGATAAGAACAACATTTGCACAGATGGCAAGGGCGCTGGTTGCGAACAGAAGAACCATCAGTGGCGCACGGTGGTGGGTCACAAAGGACACCACAGTCATCGCCAATGTCACCGCAATCGCAGCCAGGTAAGGCTTGAACAAGCGCTTGAATGCCGCAGGCACATCGCCCTTCTTCCAGCCGAGGTAAGGAACCAAGGACATCATCAGGTTGACGACGATCGCAATCGGGAAACCGACTTGGTTGTAGAAGTCCGCTTGAAGTGCGGAACCCTGCTTCATCCAGACACGGGTGATCAGTGGCGCGGACATTCCAATCGCGACTGCAATGCCCATGATGTTCATCAGGATGCTGGCGAAGGCAAAGCCACCTTCACGAGAAACAGGGGATTCGCAGACTTTGTCCTTTGGAATATCCTTCCAGCGGACAAACGTCAGAACGATTGGGCCTGCGGTGAACAGGATGATTGCACTAAGCATCACCCAGTAAGCATCCGGGCCGAGCGAGCTGAACGAGTGCACGGAGAAGTCTGCAAGGATACCGGTTCGTGTCAGGAAGGTGCCATAGTTCATCGCTGCAAACGGAAGGATTGCTGTAATGAAGTTGCTGACACGGAAGCTGTTGTTCTTGGCCTGCAGCGCTAGTCCGTGGATAAGGGCTGTGAGGAGGAACCAAGGAACAATGGATGTGTTTTCAACAGGATCCCACGCCCAGAAGCCACCCCAGCCAAGGGTTTCGTACGCCCAGTAGCCGCCGAGGGCTAGTCCAAAGCCGAGGGTTGCAAAGGAGAACAACGTCCATGGGAAAGCGTGCTTGATCCAGCCATTGTAGTCGCGGTTGAGGAGACCATGAACTGCCCAGACGCCAGGGATGGCGGTGGATGCAAAGCCGAGGAAGAGAATCGGCGGGTGGATGACCATCCATGGGTTTTGCAGCAGAGGGTTGAGTCCGCGACCATCCGTTGGGATAGGGCCATCGCCGAGCTTGAATGGCGACTTCAGAATCAACAATCCAAGCAGGTACAGCTGGATCAGGCCAAAGATTGGCCAGACGCTTGCTGTCATCTTGCCGCTTTTGCGTGCAAGAATCCAGCCTAGCAAGGCGGTCCAGAACAGCCAGAGAAGAATGGACCCTTCCTGACCTCCCCAGAATGCAGCGATCAAGTACCGCGTCGCGCTTTGTTTGCTTGTGTACTCAGCAACATACTTGAACGCGAACTGGTGCGTCCCGATGAGGTACATCAGGTATGTGGATGCGCTGACGATGCCCGCGAGGGCGACCGAGACGCCTGTCTGCGCGATTTTCGCCAGCCCTTCCTTGCCTTGCCCTCTGGAAAGCACGAAGAGCACGTTTGCTGCAACGGTTGCAACAAGCGCGATGATGAGGAGACTGTAGCCGAGAATCATTTGATTGGTGCCGTTCTGGGGACTGGGAGTCTACTTGGTACCGTAGGACTTGGTTTCGGTGCCCTGATACTTGCTTGGACACTTGACGAGCAGATTATCCGCCTGGAAGACGCTGCCATCCCAGTGACCGATTGCGGTAATCTCGATCGCCATTTCAAAGTTGGCTGGCTTTGTGTGGCCAAACACAACCGGGAGGCGGGTTCCAGTCTTCTTTTCCACGAGGGTAAAGGCGAGGTTCCCGGATGCCATTTTGACCGATGACTTCTCAAGGCCGCCCATGACCTGGACGGTGCCATTGGTCTTTTGTGCCTCTGAAAAGGTGATGTAAGGTGTCAGGTTTTTGACGAAGGCCGTTCCGGCGCCGACAAGTGCGGCACCGATGGCAACAGATGCGATGATAGGTCCTAGTTTCATTTGTCGTTTTCCAGTTCTGCAAGACGCTTTTCAGCTGTCGCGATGCGGCGCTCTGTCATCAGTGTAAATGCAAACAGCCCACCAAGAATCATAAGTGCAACGATAAGCATGGGTAAGAGGTTCATGCCATTCCCCCTTCGGAAGTAAGCTCGAGCTCGGCGATGGCCTGATTGACCTTTTCCGCACGAACGGATAACCGGAACATCCAAACCAGGTGCCATGTGAGCGCAATCGCCATCGGATAGATAGCCATCCGGTAGCTGAGATCGAACTTGGCAAACTTGGGATGCAGGCTTTGGTCAATGAAGAATGTCGGGATGACATAGCCAAGCATCGGGGTCAGGATAGATGCGAACAAAACATAGACTGCGGACAGGGCTGCGCGGCGCTCAGGATCCTCGATGCTGGCACGGAGCGTGAAGTACGCCGCATAGACAAGCAACAGAACGGCAACCGCAGTTTGGCGGGGATCCCAGTTCCAATACGAACCCCACTGGACCCTTGCAAACATCGAACCCGTGATCGTTGTAAGGAAGCAGTAAAGGAAAGCGATTTTCGCCCCAACATACGACTTGATATCGGATGACAGGTCGCGCTTGCGGAGGTAGGCAATGCCGTGCCAGGCAGCGATCACAGCAGCAACCAAGGCAACGTAGGCGCATGGGAGGTGCATGGTTACGAGACGGGCGAGGTCAGGGTTTGCGAACCCTTGTGCTGCTGGTACCTTGAGGAATATGTAGCTTAGGCAGCCTGCAGTAAACACAAAAAGTGCTCCTTTTGCTACCGGCGTCATTTCTCGTTCCATAAAATTAACGTACCACCTATCGTTTGTCCCGGGTTCCACGTCCCACTGGCATCATCGATGTATTAGTAACACCTACATCTTAGATTCTACCTACAGCACACGTATAGTCCTATGATTGTCAAAAATGTTCGGAACATCAGGTTCAATGTATTGAAATACTAAACATCTAAACTCTAATAATTTTTAGTCGTTCCAAATAGCATCGAATAGCAAGAGTGATGCCGCAATCGCAAGTACGGCATAACTAAGTAATTGCACGAGGATTCCCCCCGATGTATCGAGGAATGCGGATGATGCCGACAAGCGCCAACCGATTGCGCGGAGAGTACCATCCACACCACTAACAAACGCTGGTAACAAGACTGGAAATGAAAGCGCTGCCAGCAAGCCACCGCGTGCACTGGTCTGCGCTACGAGGGCGCCAGTTGTTGTAAACACAGCTCCCATCCCGATCGCCGCCAGAATCACCACCGCAATCAACGCAAATGGGTGTTTGACGGTGACGCCAAGGACACCACAGGTCATCGGGACGGTAATCACACAGACCCCAAGTAAAAGCAGCGTGTTTCCAATAAACTTCCCGGCCCACACCGCAGTCGCCCGCGTGTGCAAGCGGAGCGCCGTCATCGTTCCGCGCTCAGACTCAACGACAAATGCCCGGCCAAGGCCCATCGCACTCGCAAAGCAGACTTGTATCCAGATAAGGGCTGCCGCGATCTGGCTGCCGATTTCCTTGCCACCTTCGCCGTTTAGGGGAATGCGTGCCGTCGAGAGGGCTACTAGTGCAATGGAACATGCCACAAAGAGGCCGAGGCTTGCGAGGGCAACCCTTGAACGCCACTCTGTGCGCAGCTCCTTACCGGCAATCGCCAGCGTTTCTTTAACCCACATGGATATGCCTCTGGACGAGCTCACGCTCACGCTGATCATTTGTCGCAAGAATGACAATCCCACCGCGTTTCTGCTGCTCACGAATCATCGTCAGGACAACTTCCTGACCCGCTTCATCTAAAGCGAGACCGGGTTCATCCAACAGGAGAATCGCAGGCTCATGCAGTGCCGCAAGTGCGAGGCGTACACGCTGCCGCATCCCGCTAGAATAATTGCCAATCGGGTCATCCAGGCGCTTGCCAAGACCAACGTGCGCCAGTAATTCCGGAATAGGCTTACTCGGGCGACTTGTTACAGCCGCGAAAAACTGGAGGTTCTCCCGTGCCGACAGCTCAGGGTAGAGGTTTAACTCGGGGGAGACATAGCCGACCATCGAGCGGAGTAATGCTGGAGCGCTGCAATCGGCATTGTTGACTTGCAATTTTACACTTCCACCACTTGGGCGGAGGAGCCCAGCGATGCATCTGAGCAAGGTGCTTTTACCGGAGCCATTCGGACCAAAGACGCCAATAATCTCGCCACCTGCTGCAGACAGCTCAAGCTTATTCAATATCTTTCGGCCACCATACCGCTTCGTAAGGCTTGCCAGCGTCAACTCGACAGTCATCAAATTCATGTTACACGCGCAGAGCCTTTCCAGCCGACATCCGAGGGTATGATTGAACCTTGAAAGCGTGTGGTACGTCAGAGAGCACATGGAGTCGTCAGGCATCAACCAATGCTTGCGAATGCGAAAACAATGCCAATCGCCACATTTTGGAGACCATCAATAACAATGCACCAGGATGCCGAGCTTATAGCACGGTGCCAACGCGCTGATGCGTCTGCATTTGATGCGATTGTTGCACGCTATAAGACCAAGATTTATCACTACCTCTATCGCATGACCGGGAATGCTGAGGATGCGGATGACCTTACACAGGAAGTCTTCATCCGGATGTACACCAACATCGGCAAATTTCGTGCTGAGGCCAGCCTCTCAACGTGGCTCTTCAGGATCGCTGGAAACCTCGCGGTGGACCGCTTCCGGAGAACAAAGAATTCCCGCCGGCTGGTGACATCACTCGATGCGCCGATTCAGGTCGGCGAAGAAGAAGCATCCCGGGATGTCCCCGACATGTCGATGGCCCCGGAGGTCCTCGTGGGGCGTCGAGAGCTTGCAGATCACATCGAGAGCGCACTGGCCAAACTGCCTGCAAAGCTGCGTTCTGCAGTGATTCTGTTCGATGTCGAAGGGATGTCCTACGACGAAATCGCCGGCGTGGAGGGAATCCCGCTCGGAACGGTGAAGTCAAGGATATTCAACGCACGTGTCGCACTGCGGGATTCGCTGCGACCTTATTTGGAGACAGAGTGATGGAGACCAAGTTGAAAACGTGTCCCAACGCGGAGCAGACGATTGTCGGCTACATCGATGGCAACTTATCTGCCACCGATCACATCGCGTTCGAACGCCACATAGCATCCTGTTCTGTGTGTCGGACGATTGAGCGCGAGCTTCGGATGACTCAGACGCTGCTCCGAACACTTCCATCCGTTGAGCCGAGGCAGGATTTCGAAGCGCGGCTTGCAGCCCGCATCGCCGATGTCAAGCTCAAGCCATCCCCATGGTGGATGCGATTTGCGTTGCCATCTTATGTCAAGCCTGCACCCCGCCGACATGTGGCCATCCCGGTCGTCGCAGTGGCATCGGTCGTCGCAAGCCTTGGCTTTGTCTATGTCTCCCGCGTACCTACCGTAAAGGCTGGCGCAGTGCAGACCGCTGCGGCATCCGATGAAACAGCAGTTCTCTCCGAGCTCGCAAACCAACACCATGCCGCAAGCGCAACCCAAAGCCTTGGAGATACATCCGGTGTCGTCGTCGTTGCATCCGATATGGCAACAGGCGGATCCTGGTGAAAATCGCGCTCTGGCAGGCGATGCTTTTGTCTGGATTGTTAATGCTTACAGCGTCAGAATCCACGGCACAAACATCCCCTGACCGGCAGTCAAAGCAACGGCAAGATGGCGGTGACCGTCGTCACTTCGATGGGCCTCAGGAAGAACGGGATGCACGTCGTGCGCTCTTCCGGATGACCCGTGCGACGAAGTCCGTTGCGTATTCAGCGCGCGAAGTGGTTACGTTCCGAGGCGGTACGGTTGAGTTTGATGTCTGGGTAGACCCGAAGCGTGGCTCCCGGCGTGAATCTGCCGACAAGCGCGGCGATGTCATCGTGGATGACCTCAAGCATTGGTGGGTGTTGTCGCAACGCATGGGCACATTGGTTGAGCGTAACTCGATGCAATCGCAAAACGCCGACCGTAATCGCGAGCTTCTCGTTCAGCTGAAGGACTCATTGAAGGCGGTCAAGACCGGCGATGATGCGATCGCTGGACGCCCTGTCGATATTGTTGTCGTGTCGCCAAGACTCGATGCTATGGGCATCACCCGCAAGTTTTGGATTGACCGTGAGACAGGCCTGCAGCTTAAATCCGAAGAGCGAGATAGCTCTGGACGCGTGCTACGCTCATCGTATTTCACATCTGTGCAGCTAAATGCTGACCTCAAAGCCATCGACTTTTCTGAGCCAAAGCCCCCGGCGGGCATCTCGGTTAAGCGGGATGTCAGCATTATCCACGCGACCTTTGCGGATGCGGAAAAGGCTGGAATTGCGTTTCGGACATCCACAAATATCCCTGCTGGCTACACACCGCAGTTTGTCGAAGTCACGAACGGTGGCAAGTGGGTGACGCAGCACTGGGGAAATGGAACCAGTGTATTGTCTTATTCCCGGATTAAGGGTGGGCGGGGGCCAGCGACAAGCGAGCCCGCTTTCCGCCAAATCCCGGGTGGACGGCGTGGGTATGTGTGGAACGCCGATGGCGTGATGCATGTCATAATCGCACCGCTACCCGATGATGCCATCCGGAAATTTGCAGCCGGCCTGCGCTGATAGCCAGACGTTAATGATTGGCTGCCTCTGGACTCTCTAACGGTCCTCTCCACGATGGTACAATTCGGCGCCTGAACCGCTATCGGGGATGGAGTCAGACGCATGCAAAACAAAGCCTTCAATGGGTTTATTTTGACCTTATCCATCATCGGTATCCTCATCGCAGGCTACCTGTGGAACCTGCATGCCACCCCTGAGCTCATCCCATGCGGACGCTCCGGCGGCTGCGCCACCGTCGCACTCAGCCCTTACTCCCGGTTCCCGGTCGGCACAGGCCTTCCGATTGCCGCATGGGGCACCGCCGGTTACATCGGCCTCTTAATCCTCTCCGCTATCCGGCTGCTACCACTCCCGACGCAGCTCACCCGCATAGCACATAGTCTGCAGGGGCTGGGCCTGATTGCCGGAGTGCTGGCATCGGTTATCCTGATGTACATCCAAGCAGTCGTCATCCACGCATTCTGCAAGTGGTGCCTTGCTTCCGAAGTCGTCATGGCATTTATGCTGATTGTTTACATCGTTGAGTGGCGCGGACAGCGCCAATCCGGACGGCAGACACTGCCTCCAACCCTTTAAGGAGCTATCCAATGAAGATCACCAGTGAAGCGAAAATGTTGATTGTGATGGGTGTGATTGTGGCGGTTGGCGGAGGCTTTCTCCTGATGAGTGGAGATGGCTCGATGTTCGACAAGCCAAATAAACCAGGCGTGAATAAGCCTGCTCCAGTCGTCATTAAGAAGGAAGACTTCGACAGCGTATTGAAGCTGGCGCCGACCAAGGGCCCTGATGATGCCCGCTTCACAGTCATCGAATTCGCCGACTTCCAATGTCCACTGTGCCGCAAAATGTTTGCCGCCGTCTGCAAAGACCTTGGAAAGAAAATCTCCGTCAAATTTGGCTTCGTCCACTACCCAATCGAAGAAATTCACCAGTATTCGTTACAGGCTGCCCTCACCGGTGATGCCGCACGTGAACAAGGGAAGTTCTGGGAGTACTACGACGCGATGTTTACGGATACTGACCCGGCATGGAATGATGCGCTTGTCGATGACCGTGCGAAAATTGCCGGCTTGAACTTTGTCGCGACCAAGTCCTATATCCAAAGCGAAGAGAACATCAAGAAGATTCAGACGCTCCGTGATCGTGTCTCCGGTCTAGGTGTTCAGTCCACTCCAAGCTTCTGGGTTCTCGACAATAAAACAGGACAGATCTCCCAGGTCGTAGGGGTTGAGCTGTATAAGGCACTGGCTGAGGCTCCCGGGATGCCGAAGATTGATGCTACCCAGTTTTCAACGCCTGGCCAATAAGTGACATCCACGCTTCTCCTCGTGCGTCACGGAGAGACGGCACACAATGCGGCAGGTCGCTGGCAAGGTCAGACTGACATCCCTCTCTCAGATATTGGGCGTGGGCAGGCGATGCGACTTGCCACTGTGCTCCCGCGTCTATCCGCTAACCTACTGCCTACGGTTGTGTACTCAAGTGATCTAAGCCGGGCGGTGGAGACAGCTGAAATTTTGGCGATGTCCATCGGGCAGCCGGTTCATCACCAGACGCCAGCATTCCGTGAGCGTGGATACGGCAGCTGGGAAGGGAAGTCACGCGCAGAGTGCGCTGAGCTATGGCCTGGACACACGCGTCCACACGATGGTGAAGTATGGCTGGATGTCTACAACCGCATGACGGCGGGGTTATCCGATGTTCTGAAACTACATCCGGATGACAGTTCGATCATGATTGTCGGGCACGGGGCAAGCTTAAAGGCGATTATCGCCGATGTGCTTTATCCGGGGCTTGGGCACCACGAGCCGCCGGGATGCTTGCTTTCAAACACAGGCCTTACGGTCATTCAGCGCGGGGGAGATTCTATTTGGCGTGTTGAGCGTCTGAATGACACCCGCCACCTGGAGGATGCAGCATAATGTTGTTTTTTCAAAAACCCGCAACAGAACCAAAAGTGAATCCCAAAGATCTCCCGAACTTTGCGGTCGTGGCTCCCGGGATTTATCGGGGAGCGGCTCCGACGGCGAAAGGCCTTGAAGAACTTAAGAAGCTGGGCGTCGTCCATGTCATCGACCTGCGGATTGAAAATAAAGGC
>JBEEMN010000025.1:0-9768 GCA_041192625.1 Armatimonadota bacterium | reverse complement strand
GAGAGGTCCATGTAGTGATCGCGGTTACCGCGTCCACGCTGTTGTTTGTCACGGCCACCGGCTGTTGGTGCGCCACCGGGACGCATCCGATGTCCAGGGCGCTCGCGTTGCTCGCGGCCCTGTCCGATGTTGACATTGCCATTCGGATTGTTGTTTCGGCGGTCGCGGCGGTCATCGCGTTGCGGACGCTCGCGGCGGTCGTTCAGGTCATCCGGGCCGGCTGAATAGGATGCACTCGGCGTCGCTGCACTAGCATCGGACTCGTTTCCGGGTGAGTTGCCTGTCTCCTGATCACCTTGCGCAGGCGCATCGTAGCGGGGGCCACGCTCACGGGTGAAACGTCCACGGCGCTCTGGGCGCGGGGCATCATCCGGGGATGCGCCACGGAAGTCTGTAGCGGTATCGGATGGTGCATCTGCGTAAACCTGCGGTGCAGGTGCAACGACTGGTGGTGGAGCCACTGGGCGCTCAGGGACATCCGTGAACTCTGGTGGTGGAGTTTGAATGACCCGCCGTGGTCTACCGCGCTTTGCGACGGGAGCCGGAGCAGCATCGGATGTATCTGGGTCCATATTGAGTACCTGCTTTAGGGTTTCGGTTGGGGATACAGCCTCTGTGATGGGCTCAGTGTCGGTTGTCGCAGTAGCGCGTCGGGGTCTTGGCATGGATAACTCCAGGGAATGCCCACCATGCGATGGTGGCTTTGGTCTCAAAGGGGTCAGGCAATGGCCTGCTCACGCAGTGAATCAGACAAAATATGTGTGGAATGTGTGCGGAAGTACCATCACACTGTGGCAGGTTCACGCAAAATACCCGACGTAAAGCACAGGCATCACGAATATACCACATCCAATCCGGATGCGGGGATTTGCGTCATTAGGAGACCCGATATCGTTACGGTTTAGCCGCCGCCGTAGACTTCCGGCTTTAGGATGCCGATGTAGGGTAACGCACGGTAGTTTCCCAGATAGTCCAGACCGTAGCCAACGACATATGCTTCATCGAGTGTAAATCCGCAGTAATCCGGGGTTACGGTGACACCCGCCTTTGCACGTGCATCTGGTTTGTCAAGCAAGGTGCAAATCCGGACACTTGCCACGCGGCGGGCACGCATCACTTCCGCAAGGTATTCGGCGCGCCGTGCCATCGCAGGATTCAGCACGTCTTCAACCAACACCACATGGCGGCTTTCGACCGGCGAATCCAAATCTTTGAGGATTTTTACGACGCCGCTGATTTTTGCATCCGGTCCATAGCTCCCGACAGCAAGAAAGTCAAAGGAGACTGGAATAGACATCGCACGTACCAAATCAGCGATAAAAATCGCCGAGCCGGTCAGAACTCCAATTAAGACCACATCCTTGCCGGCATAGTCGCGGCTCAGCTGTTGGGCAAGCTCTGCGACGCGGGATGAAATGTCATCTGCGGTCAGGCGAACCGATGCGATATCTGGGTGGAGTTTGATGGACATAGTGCACGCATATTCTACAATCACCGGGGAGCAAGTCCCACATCACACTTAGGGGATAAAGGGCCCGTGGATGCCTGAAATCGCATCCCGTACTGCACGCGACAAGATCTCTGCCCGTGGTTCACCGCGCTTTCGGCTGCTCAAGACGATTCTGCGGCAATCGATGTACGCACCGAGCCAAAACGAGATGCCACTTTGCCATCGGCGCGCGGTCCGGAGACGGTTTCGCAGTAAGTAGTACTCCCGTTCCAGCGGCATTTCTGCCGTGTTGGCGCTTCCCTGGTGGTGAACGATAACGCTTGGGACCATCACCGACCGTAGCTTATGACGATTCAGCCGGAGTCCGAAGTCGACATCTTCGTAGTAAAGAAAGCAGCCATCATCCATGCCCCCTACCGCCTCCCAGGCATCTAGCGACACGAGCATCGCGCAAGCTGGGATGTAGTCGACATCCTTTGGGGATGTTTCTGCCAGGCTGCCCTTGGACATCCCTGATTGTGCATTTCCTGCTGCGATGTTCGGTCCGACCATCCCCCCGGCTGCCCAAATGGTCTCAGGCGAATGGGCATCTACGAGGAGTGGACCAACTGCGCCGACATCGGCAATGCTGGTGGTTGGGTCGGGGGTGATATGTGGAATCAGGCTGGTAATCGTGTCCGGTGCAAGGCGAATATCAGGGTTTGCGATGAATGCGAGTCGTGCACCGCCGGCGCGGAGGGCAGCCATCCCGATGCGGACCGCCGCGGGAAAGCCGACATTCGATGTCTGTGTCAGGACGGTGATACTTGGAAAGGCGGTTTTCAGCTGATGGTGGGCATCGGGGTCCACCCCTTGATCCACGACGACAACAGGTGCGGTGAAGTGCGTTTGGCGGAGGATGTCATCGATACATTTGAGGGTGGTTTCGATGCCTTTGTAGTGCACGATAACGGCGCCTGTGCGTGGGATGTCCATAGTTTCAGCTTAGCCCTGCTCCGCCATCCACCGGGAGTTCAATCCCCGTGACAAATCCGCTTAGCGGGCTTGTCAGAAAAAGAATGGCACCACTGATATCGGTTGCGGATGCCAGCCGGCGCAGGGGTGTTCGTGCAGCAATCGGCGCAAGAAAGTCATCCCCTTGTGCATTTGCCCAGTCGGTCATGGCGACGCCGGGGCTGACAGCATTGACGCGAATGCCCATCGGACCCAGCTCGCGCGCCGCCTGGCGGACCCAGGTCTGGACAGCCCCTTTGGCGACGGCATGGGCGCCGTGTCCCGGCACGGGGTGTTGGGGCAGGGTTGCGGTGAGGCAGGTGATCGATGCATTACCGGATGCGGTCAGCATTGGAAGCAGCGCCGAAACGGGGTTGATGACGGGTGCCATGACTGCGGAAAGCTCATCGGCGTAGTCGTGGAAGGTCAGGGATGCAAGTGCTATTGGCGCACGAAACCCGCTCGCATTGCAGACAAGAGCATCTAGGGTGGGTGTCTTTGCTCCGATGTGCGTTGCCATTTCCGTGCATTCGTTTGGATTCTGGAGGTCGGCATGGACCATAAACGATGTTGGCGAGTGGGCCTGGACACGTCGCAGTGTGTCCGCAAGGTCATCGGATAATGTACGCCCGTGGCAGATGACGCGTGCTCCGTGTTCAGCGGCTCCGATAGCCGTTGCCTTGCCGATACCTCTGTTGGTTCCGGTAATCAGTATGGTCAAGCCTTGGAGGAGTATCGGGTATTTTGGAGGTGTCATTTGGCAGTCAAGCGGAGCATATCAAATATTGATGCTTATCGTCTTGGCAAGATTCGAGTGGTTTGGGTAGAATGTCCGCGTTCGATTCCTGGTGGTGTAACGGTAGCACAGAGGTTTTTGGTGCCTTTAGTTGGAGTTCGAATCTCTACCGGGAAACATAATGGGGCTGCGTTGCAGCCCCATTTTTCATTTGGTCCTGGGACCATCCATGCTAATTTTTGGGTCTTGACGCGTGCGGGTGGCCCCGTTAGAGTTGTGGCATGTCAGAAAGTGATTCGCCACGTGGTGGTGCCGTCGTTGGGCAGCCATCTCAGATGCCTCTCTGGGGGCGCATTATGTGGAATCCAACCACATTTCTTTTTCGGATGTTATTCCGTGTCCACGGTGGGTATCGGGTCATCGGTGCGCATCATATTCCACGCAAAGGCGGCGTGTTGATTTGCCCGAATCATGTCTGTGATGTTGACCCACCGGCTGTCGCAGGAGCAATGCCCCGCAGGTCACGGTTCATTGCAAAGCACGATCTGTTTGAGATGCGTATTTTGAATTGGGTTTTACCGATGTTTGGGGTTATTCCTATTCGGCGAGATACGGCTGACCGTGTGGCACTCAAGACCGCCATCAGCTGTCTGAAAGCTGGCGAGGCAGTGGTTGTGTTCCCGGAGGGCGGTGGGAATCCGGATGCAATATTACAGACATTGCAGCCTGGTGCGCTGATGATGGCGGTGCAGGCGGGTGTGCCGGTGATTCCATGCGCGTTGATGCATACGCATCGTGTCTTGCCATATGGCGAGGCGCGCCTGCAGCGTTCGCCTGAGCCAGTGGTGGTGATGTTTGGCGAGCCGATCAAGGTTTCGGAGTTTGGCACCGGCAAGGCGGGAGTGGAGGCTGCTACGCGTATTCTAACGGAGCGTTTGGCCGGGATGTTACAGCAGCCGGTACCTGAGGGTCCGCATGTTCCGCATGCCTTGCGTGGCCCGCAGCGGTAAAAAAACGGGCCAGCTTTGCTGGCCCGCGTCGTTTGGTTCCGCATCGATGGAATCAGGATCGCAGTGCGTCTGCTCCACCCACGATTTCGGAGATTTCCTTGGTGATGGCTGCCTGACGGGCACGGTTGGCGACAAGTGTCAGGTTTGCAATCATCTTGCCAGCATTATCGGTTGCAGAGCTCATCGCGGTCATACGTGAGCCATGCTCCGATGCCACTGACTCAAGCAGAGCCTGGTAGACAAGCGTGTCCACAGAGCGCGGAACCATCTCACCAAAGAGCGTTGCTGCATCTGGCTCGAAGAGTGCATCTTCGGATGCCCCTGCGGATGCGCTTTCGGTTTCGGTCTGCAATGGAAGAAGCTGAACAGCGGTCGGCTGTTGCGTAAGTGCACTCAGGAACTTGGTGTACACCAAGTAAACGACATCCACTTCACCAGACACGTACATGGCTTGCGCTTTGCGGCTGATATCCGCTGCTTCACCGAATGTGGTGCCTGTCATGTTGATGGCGAACTCAGCAGCGACTGGGATTCCGCGGCGGCGGAAGTATGCTTGGCCTTTGCGCCCGATGACGATACCGCGGATGTCTTCAGGGGACGGTGCGGTGCCATCTGGTCCACAGGTGCGCATCACTTCAGCGGTTTTTTTGAGAATGTTCGTAGCATAGGAACCGCAGAGTCCGCGGTCAGCGGTGACGGCAAGAATGCCAATCCGCTTGATGGATGTACGTTGTTCAAGGAGGGGGTGTGCAACGGATGTGCCAGCTGCATTTGCAAGCGAGCCCATCACTGTACGCATTTGTTCCGCATAGGGACGTGCAGATTGCACACGATCCTGTGCACGCTTGAGACGTGCAGCGGCGACCATTTTCATGGCCTTTGTGATTTGCTGAATATTTTTGGCGACCCGAATTCGGGCGCGGACTTGTCGCATTGATGGCATAATTAACTTCTGCTCCCGCTGAAAAAACCGGTGCAGTATACCATTGCACCCGTGTGTTGGGGTCGAAAGTGGAGGCTTGCGGCGATACACTTGACGCCGTGAGTGACAGCATCCAAAGTGTGGAGCCCCTAATGTTTTCTGATGATCCGCGAGCCGATGACCGTATTAATGATGAATGCGGCGTATTTGGGGTGTACGCACCAGGTGAGGATGTAGCCAGACTATCCTACTTTGGTTTGTTCGCCCTACAGCACAGAGGCCAAGAGTCTGCGGGTATAGCTGTAACTGATGGCAGCCATATCCATGTCCATAAAGAAATGGGCTTGGTCACCCAAGTCTTCTCGGAAGACATCCTCCATTCGTTGAAAGGTTTTGCTGCGGTTGGTCACACTCGCTACAGCACAACCGGCTCATCGGTGTTGCGAAATGCACAGCCAATCATGTGCTGCCTTGCGAATGGCGAGTATGTTGCCGTTGCGCACAATGGCAATCTGATCAACACGGATGCTTTGCGCACTGAGCTTATGGGGCGTGGTGTGGTTTTTGAATCAACCAACGACTCGGAAGTGATTGCACATCTGATCAGTGAGAACATGGACCTCGGCATCGTCGAAGCTGTCCGTACCGCCGTTATCCGCCTTGAGGGTGCCTTCTCATTGGTCATCATGTCGCACGACACGGTTATTGGAGTGCGGGATGCCTATGGTGTCCGACCGCTGTGCCTTGGCAAACTTGGCCAGTCGCACTGGGTTTTGGCATCCGAAACCTGTGCCATCAACACGGTTGGTGCGGTCTTTGTACGCGATGTGACTCCTGGTGAAATGATTGTCATCAATGCAGATGGCTGGTCATCTGTAAAGGCAGTCGAGATGCAGCGTCATGCGCTGTGTATGTTCGAGACGATTTATTTTGCGCGTCCCGACTCCGAAATGTTTGGCCAGAGTCTCCACGCAGCCCGCCGGCGAATGGGTGCTGCTCTGTATGGTGAGCATCCCGTCGAGGCAGACCTCGTGATTGGCGTTCCAGACAGCGGCACACCTGCGGCTCTCGGCTTTGCGGAAGCCAGTGGTATCCCGTTTGGTGAAGGGATGGTCAAGAACCGTTACATCCAGCGTACATTTATTCAGCCAAACCAGCGGATGCGTGAGATGGGTGTTCGGATGAAGCTTACGCCGATGCGCGAAGCGCTTGAGGGTAAGCGGGTGGTGATGGTGGATGATTCCATCGTGCGTGGGACGACCACCGGCAAGATCGTGCGACTGTTGTTGGATGCTGGTGCAAAAGAAGTCCATGTCCGAATTTCAAGTCCTCCAGTCGCGCATCCGTGTTTCTATGGCATCGACATGGCAACCCGGGATCAGCTCATCGCAAGTCATGCAACTGTTGAGACGATTCGTGAGCATATCGGAGCAACATCGCTTGGCTATCTCAGCACGGATGGCTTGAGTAAGGCGATGGCTCTTTCGAACGAGAACTTCTGCCTGGCGTGTTTTACGGGGACCTATCCGATTGAGATTCCGGATGCGGTTCGTGTGGGCAAGGATGCGTTTGAGCCAACACCCCGGCGGTAATGCGTTTGATGTCAACCAGCGTTATTCGCTGGTTGCCGAAGCAGCTTGGGTGTTTCAACATTCAGGCGGAACAGTAGCGTGCCGGCCCCTTCGTGCAGATGAAGCATCCATGGCAGCGGCAATCGAAGCAACACGCTTCCAGCCATCCACCAGTGTCAGCTCTTTTGAGTCCGTGATATCGGGGGACAACGGAATCTGTTGCGGGATTTTCATTGACGGAACGCTTGTCGGCTGCGCCGCAGCAAACATAACACCAGCGCTGGATGGCTTTGCTGCAGAGGCTTTCTTCGACAATGTTTCCATTCTGGCGGAGCATTCCGGGTGTGGATTAGGTTTGGTTTTGACTGCGTATCTTCTTGCGCTTTGTAGCCGAGCACCGCACCAGTGTTCACGGGCGACGCTTGAAGTTCGTACCGGGAATGTCGCGGCCAAGCGAATCTACTCACGCTTAGGGTTTACCTGCCATGGCATCCGCAAGCGGTATTACAGCCACCCAACCGAGGATGCTGAAATCCATTGGTTGGAAAACATGCAGTCGACAGAATTCAATGTTGTGCTTTCAGACTCTGTTTCTCATGCGTTGGAATTGTTCCACGTGAAACAATTGCAACGCAGTGAGGTTGATGCATGAAACGTCTGATCCGTGTGCTGTATGCAAGTATCCCTTTCCTGATCCTGCTTGTGCTTGTTGCGTGGACGGCATCGAATGCCGGTTCATACCGCTCAAGCTGGCTTGGGACATATTGGGTATTGAATAGCCTTGCGCCGCAGTACCAGCCCATTAGTGACTTTGGCGTCAGTATGTATCAGCTCAACGATGCCCTCCGACGCCTGGCACATATTTTGATCGGCTTTATGGCCACGATTGTGTTGGACCGTATTTTGCGTATCACTACCCGCATCCGGGGTGGTAAACGGCTTGCCCTTGCCTGCGCGCTCTCATTGATTGTGATTGGAACTGGCGCGGCCGTGCGTTACCGGAGCAGCCTCCGCCATGTACGAATGGTGCAGTTTGTGTCGAGCGCTACAGGGATGCTTCTGGGAGCCGCTGCAATCTCGATTGCAGCGATCGATAGGCGTATTGTTGCACGCTTGCAGGATGCACCACCGGAGGTGGTGAAAGGGTGTGCTGATGATGGATGTATGGATGCATCTGAACCCGATGAAGAGGAAATTTAGACTATGTCAGGACGCATGATTTTCGGCCGTGCCGTGCAGCACCCCCTTCCACCAGAAGGCAAAGTGATTCCACCGACGGGGATGGAAATCCCAGCCGCTGATCGACAACGTCTGTTGACCGCCGCTGGCGAGCTGCAGAAACGTGTGGATGTCCTCAAAAGCAAAAGTCAGTTTTGGCCGGATGTGGCAATCTATGCGAAAGCGGTTCTATGGTCGGTTAGCGAGAACACCGTTTACAATTCACGGGAGCTGGCTGCGGCCTATGAGCTTTTGGATGAAGGAAGCAAGCGCGCGGATGCTCTTGAACGTGGATTGACGCCTTGGAACGATGCAACCGGATTGGTTGTACGCGGGTATGTCAGTCGCATTGATGGCTCCGTCCAGCCATACGGCCTCGTGATTCCCGCATCCTGGTCACAGCGCGGCCGGGCACGCTACCGCTTGGATATCTGGTTCCATGGCCGCGGTGAGCAGCTGACCGAGCTGTCGTTTTTGGATGGCCGTCGCAAGTCACTGGGTGATTTTGCTCCCGATAACGTCTTTGTCCTCCATCCGTACGGACGCTTCTGCAATGCAAACCACGTTGCTGGTGAAACCGATACGCTTGAAGCGATGGCAGATGTCCAACGCCGCTATAGGATTGATGAAGACCGTATCACCGTTCGTGGGTTCTCGATGGGCGGCGGGGCGACGTGGCACTTCGCGGTACATCATGCAGATAAATGGGCCGCCGCTGCGCCCGGAGCCGGATTTAGCGAGACCCCTGAGTTCCAACGCTCCTACTCCAATGGAGCTACATTCCCGAAATGGCAAGTCCAGCTCTGGAAGTGGTACGACGCGACCGACTGGCCAACCAACCTCTCTAACCTCCCGACAATCGCCTACAACGGCGACAAGGATGGACAAAAGCAGGCCGCGGATGCGATGGAAAAGGCGATGAAAGCCGTTGGGCTGGACCTTCCCCGTGTGACCGGACCAGATACCGGACACTGGTACCACAAGGACAGCAAGCCGGTCATCGAAACCTTTGTCACAGATGCTGCCAACAAAGGCCGTAACCGCAATCCTGAACGCGTGCGCTTTACCACTTGGACACTGCGCTACAACAGCCACTACTGGGTGACAATTCACCGCCTCCGTGAGCACTATGCGGAGTCTCTTGTGGATGCGACACGCTCGGCAAGCGGTGACCAGGTCGACATCAAGACCAAGGGCGTTGCGAGCTTCTCCATCACCCTTGAGCAGGCCCCAAAGCGCGTCACCATCGATGGACAAAGCGTTACCCCTAACACGGTTTATGCCCTGCATAACGGAAAGTGGACATCGACAGCACACACACACGGTAAGCGCGGAGATCTGGTCAAACACCACGGTGTTCAGGGTCCCGTGGATGATGCATTTCTTGACAGCGTAGTCTTCGTTGCGCCAAGCGGCACACCGCTGGTTGGAAGCACGGGCGCTTTTCTTGAGAAGGCTCGACAGCGGGCTGCAACGGACTGGAAGCGCTTCTTCCGCGGCGAGCTGCCAACGGTGACCGACAAAGATCTGACAGCAAAACAGCTTGCCGAGTCACACATCGTTGTCTGGGGCGACCCGCAGAGCAACTCTGTCCTCGGGAAGGTGATTGGTAAGCTTC
The DNA here is from genome assembly GCA_041192625.1 of Armatimonadota bacterium. Taxonomy (GTDB): domain Bacteria; phylum Armatimonadota; class Armatimonadia; order Armatimonadales; family Armatimonadaceae; genus CAIRTT01. Next base: position 250 of record JBEEMN010000025.1, on the reverse strand, counting down.
CAATAAAGTGGGACAAGCGTGGTCTCGCGATGAATGGCCGCCTCTATGGTCCAACGGAAGCGTATCCTGTCCTCGTTTACCCAAATCCACTAAACCCAGACAAGTACATCGTGCTCAACTCTGGCTACACCTGGTATGAGCACAGCGCGGGCTCAAATGCATTGCATACACCTAAGCTGCCCGACTGGGGTGTGATTCGCCTTTCGGATGGACCGCAGCAGGTTCTGGATGCTGGATTCTTTGATGAAAG
>JBEEMN010000024.1:0-9813 GCA_041192625.1 Armatimonadota bacterium | reverse complement strand
AACGTGCGATGGTCAGATATGACATCCAACCAACTCGAACAAAGCGTCAGCTGAGCCAGAAATCCGATTCTGCTGGCAGGGGTGATTAGATCCTGACATGTTGAGCGAGCTTGTTCACCTTCTCGGCACTCCGACACTTCCGACACAGAGTCGGTTTAGTGGGGTTACGCATGACAGCCGAAAGGTAACTCCAGGAGACATTTATGTTGCTCTGCGTGGGGCAAACTTCGATGGTCATGACTATGTATCGAATGCCATGTCTATGGGAGCAGCTGCTGTCATTGTCGAACAGTCTCGCCTAGCCTTACTGGTAGATTCCAATATCCCTGGGTGGTCTGTTCAAGATCCACGTCAGGTTATGGGCTATGTTGCAGATATCGTTTATAACCATCCAACCCATCATATGCATGTTGTTGGTGTAACGGGTACAAACGGCAAAACTAGTACCACGCATATCATTGCACACTTGGCCAAGGGACTATTTCAGCAAACGGGAATCATCGGCACTCTGGGGGCTTTTGCAAGTGGAGTGTCCGTGCCCGGGCAAAGAACGACTCCCGAGGCGCCTGATCTTCAGAGCATGCTTTCGGCCATGCAAAGTCATTCTGTAGATGTCGTGGCAATGGAAGTCGCTTCCCACGGACTTGTTCACGGTAGGGTAAACGGAAGTTTGTTTGATGCTGCTGTGTTTACAAATTTGACACAAGATCATCTGGATTTCCATGGAAGCATGGAGAGCTACTTCGAAGCTAAGGCGCGTCTGTTTACGACCCATTTTGATGCTGCTACTCAGCGTGGTAAACGTCCGTTTGCAGTCATTGGGATTGATACTAAATGGGGGGATCGCCTATGCACCAATATGCGTGATTTTCCGTTTGCTACCTTCTCTGCGAATGCTGACACAAAGGCTGATTTGGTTGCAGTAAACATCCGTTTGTCGGCGTCCTTGACAGAATTCGATCTCCTTTATGACAATCGCTCATTCCCTGTGGTTTTGCCCCTTGGAGGAGCATTTCAGATTCAAAATGCGCTTGCGGCACTCGGCTGGTTCATCGGTGCGGGCGGGTCAGTAGCTGATGGAGTGGCACTACTTCGTACTTGTCCTCAGATTCCGGGACGGTTTGAAATTGTGCCATCCAAACAATCGTTTGCGGTGGTAGTCGATTATGCGCACACACCTGATGGTCTTGAAAATGTGTTGTCGACTGCCCGGGAGCTGTGCTCTGGAAAGCTGACATGTGTTTTTGGTTGCGGTGGCGATCGCGATCGCTCAAAGCGCCCTCTAATGGGTGCCATCGCTGAAAAGTACTGCGATAACGTAATCGTGACTTCTGACAATCCACGCTCTGAAGATGCTGAAATGATTATCGATCAGATCATTTCTGGGATGTCAAATCGTTGTGGTGTACAGCGGGAGTCTGATCGAAGGTTGGCTATTGCACATGCGGTTACATCGCGTGATGCCGATGACGTGGTTGTCATCGCGGGCAAGGGGCACGAAACCTACCAGATAGTTCACGATCAGATTATTCCCTTCGATGATCGTTTAGTTGCAGCTGAGGAGCTTTCAAAATGCTCCTGACACTAGACGTTGTCGGCCGAATTCTGGGGCAGGTGATTGACGACACGTCAGTGGTCAGTGGTGTTTCCATTGACACGCGTACCTTGATTAGTGGTGCTTTGTTTGCGGCAATCCGCGGCACAAAAGTTGACGGCCACGATTATCTCCTTACTGCCATGGAACGTGGTGCTTGCGGCGCGATTGTGGAAACGATCAATCCTTCGGTCGATCTGCCGCAAATCTGTGTCACAAACACCGTGGATGCATTGGGAGTTCTGGCTAATTGGGTTAGAAAACAGCGGAATCCGACCGTCATCGCATTGACGGGGAGCTACGGCAAGACCTCGACGAAAGACATGGTGGCTTGCGTTCATGGCCACGAAAAGTCTTGTCACTCGACCATTGGCAACTTCAACACGGAAATAGGTCTTCCACTTACGGTACTTTCAGCTCCCGATGACGTAGCTGCGCTAGTCCTCGAAATGGGTATGCGAGGTCCAGGGCAGATAGCAGAATTAGTACGCATCGCTGAGCCAAACATTGGTGTGATCACGAACATCGGAAGTGCCCACATTGAGCTGCTTGGGACCCGGGATGCCATTGCGACAGCGAAAACCGAGCTGTTCAGGGGGCTTTCACCGGATGCAACGGCAGTGTATTCAGATGCCATCGATTTCAAGAATGTTGCTGATGCTAGTGCGGCCCATTGTCGTAGGTTTATCGTTGGTGAGTCCGAAGCATGCGACTTGATGATTTCGGATGTTCAGCTTGGACGGTTAGAGACTACTTTTCATCTCACGCACAAGGGAGACTCTGTCCGCGCTGCGGTCGCTTCTCCGGCAAGATTTGCAGCGATTAATGGTGCGCTTGCCGTCGCAACTGGGCTCGTTGCCGGAATGACGTTGTCTAGCTGCGTTACAGGATTGGCAAACTGGCGTCCGAGTGAAGGACGAATGCGCCCGCGGGCAATGGCAAATGGTGCGGTTGTGCTCTCGGATGCTTATAATGCCGCGCCTGAAGCGATGCTTGCTGCTATTTCGGTATTGGCTGACATCGGTAGCCAAACGACTGGAAACACATGGGCCATTCTGGGTGAAATGCGGGAGCTGGGAGTAGAAACCAAGCAGTGGCACTTAGCCATCGGTGAGGCTGTTAGCACATCCGGTATACAGCATCTGGTTATTGTCGGGGCCGCAGCAACGGATTACCGGACGGGAGCCATTGTGGCAGGGATGAGCCCTGACCACATCCATTACTTTGATTCCCCAGCGAGTGCTGCGATTGTGTTGCAGCAGGTGATTGGTGATACCGATGTTGTCCTCATTAAGGGGAGCCGAGCCGCAGGTCTTGATTTGGTTGTTGACATGCTTTGCGGAGGCGCATCATGACGCAGTATGCGCTCCTTGGAGCAGGTGTCGTTGCAGGCAGTCTGCTCTCTGCAGGCATTACATGGCCTGTACGTAACTATCTTCTTAATCAGTCAACAGTGCAGCCAATCAGTGAGAATGCACCTGAAAAGCACAGGCTCAAACACGGCACGCCAACGATGGGGGGGATTAGCATCCTCCTTGCGATCCTTATCGCTGGCTCAATCATGATTCTCACTCTTCCATCAAAATTCGATGGGAAACTGCTCGCCTTGCTACTCGTTACGACATGTTTAGGTGGCGTTATTGGTGCTGTTGATGATGTTGGCAAGGTCTTGGGGGCGAACAACAAAGCCGGGTTATCTGAGCGTGTAAAGCTGGTGTTGCAGCTTGCTGTTTCAGTCCTTTTTGTTGTCGGCTGTCGATTAATGGGGCATCCCGTTCAATCACTTGTTCCTGGACTACCAGTCGTTTTTGCTGATGGTATCGCTGTCCTTTTCATTACAGGTTTTTGTAATGCGGTGAACTTTACGGATGGCCTTGACAGTCTGCTGGCAGGCGTAAGCACGGTCGTTGCGTTGTCACTCGGTGTTTTGTTGATGATGGCTCCATCCATACCCGTCTTGATCGGTATCTATGGTGTCGTTGGAGGTGCAACACTGGGGTTTCTGGTTTGGAACGCATATCCTGCGCGAATTTTCATGGGGGATACCGGCTCGCTTGGGCTCGGGATGTTTTTTCCCGCAGCAGCTTTACTTTCAGGTCAGGTTTGGGCACTCGTCACATGCGGTGCGATATTCCTCCTTGAAATCGGTTCGATGATGTTGCAGCGATACGTTTTCAAGTACCGACGGATTCGTTTTGGTATTGATTACGCACGAGAACACAGGGTCTTTCGCCGCGCGCCCCTTCATCATCACTTTGAAGAATGCGGTCTGCATGAAGTGCAAGTGGTTGCTGTATTCGTGGTTTTCACAACCCTTTGTTCCTTTTTATCGTTGTTGTTAGGTGTGGGATGAGACGGGAGACTACTGGAATGACGGGACCTGCCATTATTACAAAACGTTCGATAAGTGATCGGGTGCACGAGATATTGTCGTCGTGGACATCCCTTGATGGCAGATTTATGGCCGTTGTGGTCGCACTGGTCATCGCAGGTATTTTGGCAGTGACATCATCATCATTTGCCATGGCGCTCTCGGTGCACGATGATGCCTGGTTTTTTACACGTAAACAACTCGGTTCGGCGGCCCTTGGCGTTGTCTGCTTCTTTGTAATAAGCAATATCCCAGCGACGATCATTCGCCGCTTCGCACCCTATGCCTTTGGTTTGTCTGCAATACTCCTCTTAGCGGTTCCCTTTATTGGACGTGCTGCGCTGGGAGCAAAGCGATGGCTCTTCTTGGGGCCGATCCAGCTTCAGCCATCTGAGATTGTCAAATTCACTGCGGTCATCTGGTTGGCAGCAATCCTTTCGAGTGATCGCCGCCGTGTCAAAAGCATGTTGCAACACTGGATCCAGATTGGTGTCATTGGCTTCTTGATTCTCATGACGGAACGTCAACCTGACCTAGGAACAGCGCTTTGTATTGGGATCGGTGTTGTTGCCACTCTTTTTGTTGCAAACATCCATCGAAGTCAAATCATTGCAATCATTGTTCTTGGTGCATGTGGTGTTGGATACCTGGTTTTTGCGCCTCAGGGTGGGCATGACTATCGTTCTGGTCGCTTTGCAGCAGTTGCCGATCCAGGCAAAGACAAAGACGGTGCTGGGATGCAAAACTGGAGAAGTTTAGTCGCGTTGGCTAATGGTGGTGCTACAGGCTTGGGCCTCGGTCAAAGCCGTGAGAAGCGACGTGGCGGAGTCCCGATGCAACGCACAGACTTCATTTTTGCTGTGGTTGGAGAAGAAGTTGGTCTTGTTGGGACGCTCAGCTTACTCGCGTTATACCTTTGGTTGCTGATGGTTGGGATTAACTTGAGTGTTCGGTCGACGGACCCGTTTTCACGCTATGCAATTGCCGGCATAACATCATCGATTGTTGGCCAAGCACTCCTCAATATGGCTGTCGTCACCAGCATTGTTCCCGCAACAGGAATTCCATTGCCTTTGGTTAGCTACGGTGGAACAAGCTTAGTGCTGACGTTGGCAGCACTCGGAGTTGTTGCGGCACTTTCACGTCGCAAACCAGCTCGCAATATTGGCATGGAGAAGTAGGAAGTCCTTGAAAATAGCAGTTTTAGCAGGCGGCACTAGTGCTGAGCGGCCAGTATCTCTACAAAGCGGGCGTCAGGTCTACGCGGCGTTGGTACGCCTTGGGCATGATGTCGAATGGTGGGATGTCAAGAAGGACCTTATTGAAGCCCCGGCAGCTGCAACAACAAGAGCCCTCCAGGATGTAGCTGGTCGGTCAGAGCTATATCCCGATGTAGTGTTTATTGCGCTACATGGACCAGATGGTGAAGATGGCACTGTTCAGGGGTTTCTCGAGGTGCTTGGAATCCCCTACACAGGATCAAAAGTCTTGGCGAGTTCGCTTGCAATGGACAAAGTTAGAGCAAAAACGATGTTTGCTGCATCCGGTATCCCAGTTGCGGCTCACTTAGTTTTCAACAGGGATGACATTCGTAGTCGTTCGTGTATACGCAAAATTGAGCAGGACTTAGGCTTACCCTGCGTGGTCAAGCCCGTCAAACAGGGCAGTTCGTTTGGTACATCCGTTGTCACCGATGTCGGCGACCTGCCAAAAGCGCTTCGACTAGCATCCAAATATGATGTCGAAATTATGGTCGAAGAGTTTATCCCCGGACGTGAAATGACGGTTGCCTGTATCGGGACCACTACCGTTGCGACGCTACCAATCGTTGAAATAATCACTAAGTCAGGATTCTTTGACTACACGAGTAAATACGGTACCGATGAGGATGCTGCTCAGGAAATTGTTCCAGCGGAGCTTGAAGCAAGTGAAGCTGAGGAGGCTGCCAATCTCGCATTGGAGTGCCACTCAAGTCTTGGGTGTCATGGCTATAGCCGTACAGACATGATCCTCAGTGAGCACGGATTTTATGTGCTCGAAACCAACACTCTTCCAGGGATGACAGAGACGAGTCTACTTCCTAAGTCTGCTGGAGCCATTGGAATGTCATTTGATGAACTTGTTGGACGTCTTGTTCAGCTGGCACTAGGGGACTAGATCATGGCCAAGGTAGTGGTACGTCAAGATCGGATTTCAAGCAATCTGAGTGCAGCCAGACTTAGAACGAAAAAACGTGGCCGTGATCTGTCCAAAGCTGTTGTTGCCGGCCTCATAACACTGCTTCTTGTTCAAGGCGCTGCTGCACTATACTTGTCGCCTGTCTTTGCTGTTTCGTCAGACTCATTGTCGGTGACAGCATCACCGCTGTGTACTGAATCGGAAATACGAAACTTGATTCAGCCGGAACTACCCAGAAGCATCATGCGACTTCCTACGTCGCGGTGGAGCGATGCACTTGGCAACATACCGGTCGTGAAGTCAGCACAGATTTCGATTGGTTTTCCTAACAAGCTTAACGTTGTGGTTGTCGACCGACAGGCGCGACTGGTATCAGATTTGGGTTCGTTGGGGAAATGTGTGCTTGATGGTGAGCTCGTTCCATTCAGAAATGCGACAGCTGAGGATGACGTGCTCCCAAAGTTAGTCCTACAAACCGAGGATGCAAACCCCGAGTTTGGAGTTTGTGTTTCAGATGCCGCACAGGTGATGGGGGTCCAGACCATCACAAAGTGGCTGAGTGAACATCCTGAAATTGCTGCGTCATCCATCAACATTCAGAACAATCATCTTGCGTTTGTTATCAGTAAGTCAAATGTAAATGTTTTACTGGGTACTCCAAGAAGATTAATCGAAAAGCTCGATTCACTACAAATCCTTGTCGAAAAGCGTCCAGACCTCCTAACGTCGCGAAAATACTCTGCAGTGAACCTATTCTCAGATGAATATCCGGCATTGGTTGTAAGGTCTGAATCAGCTGAGAAATCCGCCGTACCATAGATTCAAGTAGGTAACTCATGGAGCACGCCCGGTCCTGGACAATTCAGATTTCGGTTCTATCAGTCATTATGGGGGGACTGGTAGCTTTGTCACTCAAGACACAGGACAGAATCCTAAAGGATCAGCTCCCGGATGTACGTCAGGGACGACTTGCGCGTGCGTTTGTCGAGCTCCGCGAAGATGCGACTTCCCTTCGTCGACAAGTCTTAGATCTTCAAAAACGGCTTCGTGAGTATCAGCTGCAAACAGGATCTGATAGTGAAAAGTCCAAGTTGCTTGCTCAGGATCTAATGCTCGCAAACGTCCTTGCAGGAACCGTCTCTGTGAGTGGTTCCGGGGTTGCCGTCACGTTGCGTGACTCTAAGTTGGCCGAAAGGAAGCCCAATGACATTTCAGAAGCTGACTGGCGTGATCTTTCTGAAGAGTACTACATTCATGATCGTGACATCCGTGATGTTGTCAACGAACTAAGAGCATCTGGGGCGGAAGCAATCAGCGTGAATGATCAACGAGTGACTGGACTCACCCCAATTAGGTGTGTTGGTCCCGTGGTGATGGTCAATGATGTAAGGACAGCTGGTTCTCCAGTCGTTGTTCGGGCTATCGGAGATCCGGATGCGTTGTTGTCCGGGATGATGATGACGAAAGGTGTCTTGGATGCCTTCCGAGACGTGGATCCAACCATGGTCTCGATTGATAAGGTCAAGTCTATGACGCTCCCTGCTTACGCTGGCTCGACTACGCTACGATATGCGAAAGTTGCTAACGAAGTGAAAGCAAATGAGGCGCAGCGGCAAAGCGAAAACGCCGAGCGACTTGGAGACAAGGCTGTCCAGGATCCACAATCCGTAATCAGAGATGGGGGAAAGAAGTGAAAGGGCAAATCTGGTTTCCGCTCATCGGGGTTACTTTTGGATTCTGTGCAGTGTACTTTTCTCAATACACGCTCTCACCAATGTTCGCACCCTACCTAAGTATTGCGGTATTGGCCGCATTGGATGCCATCTGTGGCGGAATCAGAGCTGCCCTTGAAGGCAAGTTTACGGATGGCATTTTCATAACAGGATTCATCATCAATACTGTGCTAGCCGCGCTCCTCGCGTGGATTGGTGACAAGATTGGTGTCGATATCGTTCTTGCAGCCGTTGTGATGTTAGGTGGAAGAATTTTTCTTAACCTCTCACTCATTCGGCGTTTGTTGCTGACAAAAGCCACATCATAGGCATCCGTTTGCCTCTGTTTTCTTCGTGGCGTGAAACTTCCCAGTAAAGTTTTTGTAAGCAAACGTCCGTTCTCGTGACGCCCCTTTAGTATCCCGGTATTCTCGCTTGTATATGCTCTAGTTGGTTTGTTTGCTCTTCTGTGAACAGCCGTTTGCTGGGGTGTGATGGATAATTTTAGTTGGGAGCAAACTAATGAGTGACTTTGCAACGATCAAGGTTATTGGTGTAGGTGGAGCCGGGCAGAACGCAGTTAATCGGATGGTTGAATCCGGAGTTGAGGGTGTTGAGTTCTGGGCATTCAATACGGACATCCAAGTATTGCAGACAGCTGCGTGTGATCATACGCTTCAGCTTGGTCAACGTCTGACGAACGGCCTTGGAGCAGGTGGCAATCCTGAAATGGGTCGCCAATCTGCTGAAGAGAGCAAGTCTGAGATTCAGCGTGCACTTGATGGTGCAGACATGGTGTTTGTCACCGCTGGTATGGGCGGTGGTACAGGCACTGGAGCCGCACCCGTTGTGGCGCAGATTGCCAAGGAACTGGGAATTCTCACAGTAGCCGTCATCACCAAGCCATTCCAGTTCGAAGGGCAACGACGACGTCAGGCAGCAGAAAAGGGCATCGAGGCGCTGCGGGCGAATGTTGATACGATTATCATCATACCAAACGACCGTTTGCTGACTGTTGTTGGCAAGGATGTATCCATGCTGGATGCATTCAAGGAAGCGGATGAAGTCCTTCGGCAGGGAGTTGCTGGAATCTCGGACATCATCACTATTCCTGGTTTGATCAACGTCGACTTCGCAGACGTCAAGGCAGTCATGTCGAATGCTGGCACGGCGCTGATGGGCATCGGATTCGCGGAAGGTGAAAACCGTGCGGAAGAAGCCGCGAAAATGGCAGTGAGCTCACCGCTCCTCGAGACGGACATCAGTGGTGCGCGTAGCGTGTTGGCAAATATCACCGCAGGGCGTGACTTGAAGATGTCGGAGCTGAACGTAGCCATGGACTTGATCCGTGAGCGTACAGATTCCGCGGAAGCAAATGTCATCTTTGGAGCAGTTGTTGATCCACGTATGGATGGTGCTGTACGGATTACAGTCCTTGCAACGGGTTTCAATGCACTCCAGGCACCCATCTTTGACCCTGTGGTCAAATCATCCGTAGTTCCAGTTCTGACTCCAGTGCCTCCAGCTCCAACTGCTGAAGGCGGTATCGATATTCCGACCTTCCTTAAAAACAGAAAGTAGATATCTACGCATCAAACCTGGCATTTTGGAATGATCTTCTGATTTGCTAGGTTTTTGCATTTAAGGGCGACGTCGATACAAATGCCCCAATGGAATCAGCTTGTCGAACATCAGCACATTCAAAAAAAGAGCAAACCTCCGTATAGGAAGTTTGCTCATGATTTGTGACGTTACGGGTTACTTAGAATGGAGCCTCTAAGCTGGGAATGAACGTCCGGTCTTCTAGGTCTTCGTTCTTAGGGTTGATGTTGTCGATTCGTATGTACCAATCGTGTCAGCTTGTCGAACAGCCGCGCATTCAAAAAAAGAGCAAACCTCCGTAAAGGATGTTTGCTCTTTATCATAACGATGCGTGTAACTTACTTCAGAATAGTGAC
>JBEEMN010000023.1:0-12578 GCA_041192625.1 Armatimonadota bacterium | reverse complement strand
TACCAGAGGGTTTACGCACAGCTCGGCGATGCCATTATGCACACAAACCTAGAATCGCCAAAAGTTGAGCTCGGCAACCGCCCGCTCACGGATGACATTCGGTTTGGAACCACCGGGCTTGCCTGCATGGATGAAAACATCAATGAACTTCGGGAAACGGGTTATATGTACAACCATGCCCGGATGTGGGTGGCTTCGTACATCATCCATCACCGGAAAGTTGCGTGGCAGCACGGAGCGCAAATGTTTCTCCAGCACCTCCTCGATGGCGACCCGGCATCCAACTCTTTAGGATGGCAGTGGATTGCTAGCACCTACAGCCATAAGCCTTATCTCTTTGATCAGGGAAATGTCCAGCGCTTTAGCGACCACTGTTCCCGCTGTTCTGCCGCGCGGAATGGTAGCTGCCCGTTTCGGGAATACATCGATATTCCACCTGCAAGGGAGTTTTCAAAGCCATTGCCGATGGCGCAAAAGAGCCAGTCTGTGGACATTGTTGATGATGGACGAGTGCCCGATTTGCTGTGGGTGCATGGCGATCACATCGATTTTCCAGCAAACGCTGCGCTCTCCGCGTATCCAAACATCCCAGCGGTGTTCATCCTCGACACAACGCTTGCCACGTCACGGAAGATCTCTCTCAAGCGCTTTGGCTTCCTCTATGAAAGTGTTTCGGAGGCATTCGGGAGGCATCCGGGTGGCGGAAGGATTTTCATCGGTGACCCCGTGGATGTCCTGTCATCGCATATGGATTGCAAACACATCGCCACGACCAATACGCCTGCTGGAAGGTTCCACGAAATCCGCAATGGTGTTGAAGGCAAAGGAATCACCGTTGCGTGTCACGCTACCCCGAGCTTTGTCCCGGATAGCGGCCCGGTTCCAAACCGGTTTATGAAGTGGTGGAAGACGGTCGAGGATGATGTCCTTACTTTGCAGCCGCGGTTGCTCTCCTAAGCCCAATGCCAGCGAGGGCATTGAGGCGCTCTTTTTGTTCAGGTGTAGCACTTGGGCTTACGGAAAGCTTGATGGTTCTAAACGTAAACGGAGCCATCGTGACCGAAAAGCTCGCAGGTTTCCCATCTTCCGTTTCAAAGCGCAGGGTAATGGCGGTGCCTATCGAGGCATTTGCGATTGCCATGCCGCTTGCAGCAGCCCCGAGCATTGTCATCCCAGGCTTTATCCCTGCAACATCCGCGGGTGATCCTTTCTGTACAAAGGACACATAGGCTTTATCGCCGGGCGTGTGGTTTGTATCGAGGACAAGTCCAAGGTAGGGGACATCATGTTGACGCCCGGATGCTGATACGCCAAGGTTCTGCAGCAATGGCATCGGGTCGATCGTGTCAGTGGAACGTAGCAGAGAGTCCATCAGCTGGCGCATCCCTTGACCCGCAACCGTTTCGGCAACGATGTCCACTCCCCGCACCGGATATGCCTTACCGCTGCTGCGGTAGTCATCCAACATCCGCCAAATCACATCCCAGAGCGACTTCTTCCCTGCGGTGCGATTACCGATTTCAAGGTCCATCATGAGGCCGACTACATAGCCCTTATTGTAGTAACTCAGCCCACCGTAGCCCTGTGAGTTGTTTGCCTCCCATACGCGAAGGGAGCACTGCTCCGCCGTTACACTTCGGCTTGCTGGATTGTTTCCAAGTTCTGTGAGCTGTTCGCTGAGATCTGAGAGATAGTCGGCACGCGTCATGATGCCAGCGCTCACGCAGAGCTTTGGGGCCAAGTAGTCTGTGACGCCTTCACAGAACCACAGGTCCGGTGTCTGAACAGCATTTGAGTAGTCAAACGGACCGAGTCCTTGTGGACGGATGCGTTTTACAAGCCAGGCATGGATAAGCTCATGCGCGCAGAGGCGGAGATCGGATGTGGATGTCTTTGATGCACTTGCTCTTGGAAGCCTGATGACGGCGCTGTCCAGATGTTCGAGTCCGCCGTAAAAGCCATCGTAGTCGGAGAAGCGGAGCTGAAATGTATAGCGGCTTGCGGGTGCTTCGCCAAAGGCGCGTGTACCTGCATTCCAGATACGGGAGAGGGCGTTTAGCCAGCGCTGCGCGGTCCCGGATGGCGCTCCAACAACCGTAACGGCAAGGGTTTTGCCATCGATGGTGTCTTCTGCCAGCTCTACTGCTCCGAGGTCTGCTGGATGGTCCGCGAGGTGGTCATAGCTGGGGGCATCAAACATGTTCCGGACACCCGGGACTGCGTGATTCGGGGATGCTACCATCCAGCCCATCGGGACTTTATAGAGGACGGAGCACGGCTTTTGTTCTTCGCCCTTGATGTACATCAGCGTTGTGGTGCCTGGAATAAACGCATGGTTTTCCGAGATCGCCGCGTGGAAGAAACCAAGGCCTTTAGTCTCCGTCTTTACGGTGTACTGGATGGTGACCTGTTTGCCGGCTTCCGGAGTGATGTTCCACGTTGCGGGCAGCGGATGGGTCATCGGGATGGGGGCGTCTCCCTGGGATGCCCTGACATCGGTGATGTTAGCTGGCGTGTCAAGGAGGACATACCAACCCGGGCTCCACTTGGGTATGCAAACGTCCAGCGGACCGGATGCATCGGGTGTAAAGGTCATCGTGACCGAAAGCTGTGCGGATGCAGGTTTGGTAATGGCTACCGTGTAAGCCACGGACGGCACGGCTGCTGCGACGGGCAGGAGAGCAGCCGTAAAACAAAGGAACGCTACGACGATGCGGGAAATCGTTTGAAGCAGGAGAACAGATGGTTTACGGCTGACGTGGGGCATCCCCTAGGATACAGTCAGGTACCCATCGATGTCATTTGACTTCATCACATCCCGCAAACGTGCGAGGGCTTTGGACTGAATCCGGCTGACATGCATTTGAGAGATGCCAAGCTTGCCGGCGATGACTGCCTGTGTTTCTTCATCGAAGAAGCGGAGCTCAATGATAATGCGCTCGCGCTCGGAGAGCTTTGACAGGGCCGAACGGAGATCTGCAAACTCCTCGATGTTGGCCATTTCGGAATCGATAGCGCCAATCAGCTCCTTGAGGGTTGTGTCAACGGTGGGGTCACTGCCCTGGAGGACGGCATCGAGTGAAACAAGCTTTGTGCATTCATGCGCTCTTATCGCCTCACGTAAATGCGTCTCGGAGACTTCCATCCGCGCGGCAACTTCGACAACACTTGGCGCACGACCAAGCTCGTTTGTCATCGTGGCGGTCACACGCTTCGCGGTGACGTTCATCTCCTGCATCCAGCGCGGTACGCGCACACTTACCGTTTTGTCGCGGAAGTAGCGGCGGATTTCACCAAGGATGTTTGGAGCGGCATAGGTTGAAAAGCGGGTGCCGTGGCTAGGCTCAAAGCGATCAACAGCATTGATGAGTCCGATATTTCCCACTTGGATTAGGTCATCAAGGGGCTCGCCCGAGTTTCGAAATCTGGATGCCAGGGCGCGTACAAGGCGCTGGTGACCACGCACTAGTTTGTCACGGATCTCAGGGTCACGGTTGGACGCGTATGTGAGCGACCATTCATCTAGCTGTTTTATACTTGGCGGCGGTTTCGAAGACATAAGAAAAGCTTTCCATCAGGGGTGTTAACGCGCATGACGGTATGTCGTCATTGTACGGGTTGAAACCAAAACATGCATAACATGTGAGCCACACAACGTACACGTTTTTTTGACATCAACGCGAAATACACACACAATTGTCACCGCAAGGACAGAAAACCTCGTAGGTGACCACACTCTGATGTGATTTTGATGTCAAGTATGCGGTTTTTAGATCACTACTTGATAAAGCAAGTGTTAAATAATCAGTGACAGGAATTGGATTCGGTCTGAAACGACACATAAGCTGCGAAGCATTCTTGATAACAATCTGGTAGTCATGGGTAATTGCTGTTTCAACTAATTAGGCAGTCTGGATTGCGTTGGCATTGCCAACGCATCGTTGTCAGCGCGGCCATGCAGCCTACATCATGTCAGAGGAATGTCCAGGAAACGCCTTCGCATTTGGACCAATCGCCGTTTTAGCGAAGTTTGCCGCTGTCGCAGCCTCGGCAACACCCGTAACGATGAGCTTTAGTTTGCCATCGTAGGTACAAATGTCTCCCGTGGCAAAGACGCATGATTGCGTATCAACGGCCGTTACCGCCTCGCACTCATCAGTAACGAACGTATCGTTCCCAGCGTAGCCACATTGGCTACTTCATGTCAGAGGAATGTCCAGGAAACGCCTTCGCTGTTGGATCAATCGTCGTTTTGGCAAAGTTTGCCGCCGTCGCAGCCTCTGCAACACCTGTAACGATGAGCTTTAGTTTGCCATCGTAGGTACAAATGTCTCCTGCGGCAAAGACGCCTCGGAGGTTGGTTTCCATATGGGAATTCACAACAATTTGGTTCTTCTGCAGCTCAAGCCCCCACTCTTTGATTGGGCCGAGGTTGCTGAGAAATCCAAGGGTCAAGATGACATCGTCACAGACAATCTGGGTCTCTTCGCCTGATTGCGTATCAACGACCGTTACCGCCTCGAGGCAGTCGGTTCCATGGACGCCGCGGAGCTCATGGAAGGTGCGGATATCGACATTGCCGCCATCTTGGACTTTAGAAACCGTGTCTTCATGTGCACGGAATGTCGCCGAGCGGTGAATCTGGATACAGCTGGCTGCAATCTCGCCGAGTGCAAGGGACCAGTCAAAGGCTGAATCACCTCCACCAACAATCACAATCCGGCGTCCACGGAAGCGCTCGGTGTCCGTTACGAAGTAGTGAACGCCTTTACCTTCGAGCTCCGTGATGCCAGCGAGTTCCAGACGGCGCGGCGCAAACGCACCCACACCACCCGCAATCAGAACAGTCTTTGTGCGGTGCGTTGCCTTGTTTGTCGTGATGACAATCTCGCCATCGATGTGTTCGAGCGTGATGCACTTTTCTTCCAGGCAGACAGTTGGATTATTCTGCAGTGCCTGCTCGGAAAGCTCACTGACCAAATCCTTCGCAAGGACTTTTCGGAACCCGGCAACATCGTAGATGTACTTTTCGGGATACAGCGCGGAGAGCTGACCACCAAGCTGTGGAAGCGAATCGATGATTTTGGTCTTCATTTGCCGAAGCCCGGCATAGAAAGCACCAAAGAGGCCGGTGGGACCGCCACCGATAATTGTAAAGTCGTAGAGTTCGTTTTCCATAGCTTTGCCACACAAGAAAACGCTGCTTCCAGATCTCTCGGATTGCAGCGCTGCGCCATCAGTTTAGCAGGAATATACCCACGATGTCACCCCAGAGTGTTTCTCCTTAGGTGATGTAGCAGCATCATAGAAAACTTTGAACACCTAGCGGAAAAGAAACGCCCAAGCCGTGCGCAACCGCGGCACCAACGCATGCAAACGATGGCTGGATACCGGCATCTCCACTTTTTTCAACCCCTGGCCCAAAGCAAAGAAGCGGTGCGTATTCCCGTGAATGGTCAGTTCCGGCGGTTGTTGGGTCATTTCCATGATCGGCAGTCAGAATCACGATGTCTGATGCAGACAAGCTCGGCAGAAGGTCACTCCCAATCCAGGCATCCAGAGTTTCAAGCGCTCTTCCAAAGCCAATTGGGTCATTCCGATGCCCGTAGAGCATGTCAAAGTCTTCGAAGTTTGCAAAGCAGAATGCGCGCTCAGCCGGATTGCTTCTTAGCAGCCACTCTGAAACGGCTGCCATGTGCTCATCATTTTTCGTTGTGGGATTTAGGGAAAATGTCTCCCTAACCGGGAACAGTTCGGTGGTCCGCCCGATCAGCTCAACGGGGATGCCCGCCGTGGCAATAGCATCCAGTACAGAGTCCTGCCCCGGAGAGCGTGTCCAGTCGCGCCTATTGCCTGTACGAACATAGTTACCTTTGGCTCCCGAAAATGGCCTGGCGATGACCCGGCAGGTGGTCACATTTTCCCGAAGGTAGGCACACAGCGCGTATAGATTTTCGAGACCAAAAGTAGCTTCGTGCACTGCGATCTGTAGCACGGAATCGGCACTCGTATAAACAATCGGCGCCCCAGTGGCGCAGTGCTTATCCCCAAACGCGCGGATCGCATCCGTGCCGCTCATCGGCACATTACACAGACTTTGCTTTCCCGTAAATGTCTTGATGAGGTCTTGAATGTCATCCGGGATGCCACCCGGGTACGTCGGAAATGGCTCCATCAGCGGGATGCCCATGAGTTCCCAGTGCCCGGCAACTGTGTCTTTGCCGGCGTTTAGCTCCGTCAGAAGCCCCCAAATGGATTTCGCATCCGGGCACACGTCAACGCCGAGCATTTGGGTGATGTTGCCAAATCCCAAGGCTTCCAGATTGGGTAGTTGGAGACCTCCAGCTGCGGATGCAACGTGACTCAGCGTGTTGGCAAGCGTGTCGGATGTCCCGTAACGGTTCGCATCCGGGGCAGCCCCAGCCCCGCAGCCATCCAAAACAATCAGGAGTACGCGTCCCACGATCTCGCTACTTGACCTTTTGGAAGAGGATGGCCTGACTCCCGATGACATGTGCAGCGAGAAAGCCTTCGTTTGGCGTCTCATTGACAAAGGGTTCCAAGCCATAGCCGATGGTTACTTTGCGTCCAGGTTGCACCGCGTTTGTGATGTCAACCGTCCAGGCATCGGCGATCGACCCGGGAGCCCATCCAGCACGCGAAAACTTCCATGTGCCGCCCTGGGGGCGAACCGGGTTTAGGTAGACATCCGTTTTCCACAGCAGGTCATACCAGTGGCTTTCACCGACCTCAATTCGCCGCCAAAGGGCATAAAACTCGCCTGCATTTCCCGTGTTTGGTGACATCCCGTGTCCGGTGACCATTGTCCGCACTTTCACAGCCGCTGTTTTGGATGGCACATCGATTGTCTTCGGCGTGACGGCCTTTGCAAAGGGTTGCTTTGCGTAACCAATCGGAAAGTTGCCATTCCAGAGGTTGATGACGCTGACCGGTTGCAAGCCATCGGAGCGTTTACCTGCGTAGAAATCAAATGCTGCGCTCACTGTCCAGCCCTCACCGTAGGTCTCACAAAACACTTCCAGCTCGGCATCCCCGGTGAACAGCGGCGTCAGGTCACTGACATCTACAGCCCATTCCCATGCGCGGCGGTAAGGGGTGATGTAGCGAACGAGCTCGTAGGTCTGGCCATCTTTGTGGTGGAGGCGAATGGATGCAAACCTGTCCCATGCATCGAGGCCGCGGGCCGTTGGTGCGAGCGTCAATGTCAGGATTGCGCGTCCGGCTTTGCTCGCATCGCTTGGGAATGCTACTTTTTGACGAATGACGTGGCGGGATGCATCGTTAACCACCTTGTCAATCGCCAGCACACGCATTGACTTGACTGGGGTGAATTTGCCGCTCTTGTTTATCTGAGAGAGTTCAACGCTGGCATTTCCAGCAACCTTTGGACTCGTTGAAACAGTCGCTCCGTGAATAAAGTAGTGGTCGTATATTTTATGACGTCCTGCGGTGATCGTCACTTCGGCACCACCCGGTACGTGGTCAATCTCCACGCTGATATGGACACCAAACGGGTTCTGCAGGTCTTCATCACAGAGACGATTTGCGATTTCACGGCCGTTCCAATGGATGGAAATCTCGCGTTGTGGGCGATCATCGATGTTACCTGCCGGGCCAAACCAAACCTCACGCATGCTCCCAACGGGGCGTGGGTTGTTTGTATCGATTCCGATACCAAAGACCGATTTGGCATTTGGCTCCACCGGGTCAGCAACGCTTGTCTCTGGCGTGCCGTGGATCACTCCGAAGCCATCACTCGTCGGGCCAATCACAGCCGTCAGGTCATAGCGTATATGCTTAGCGAGTGTTTGTTCCGCCAGCGATGGCGACAGCATGAACGGCAGTAACATCAGGAGAGCAAGAGCGCGCGAAAGCGTGGTTTTCAGCATGCTCTCAGTGTACCGGAGGCAACAAAACACACGACAAGGCACTTTGCCACAGCCGCATCGGTATACTTCATTTCTATGCGACCCATTTTTGTGCTTTCGGCGATGGCATCCGCTGCCATTCTCAGCGGCTGTTCACCTGTCATCTCAGACACCTTGCTTTCTCCTGCCGAGCGCCGCGAACGCTCAATCGAGCATGCGCGCGCGGCGGTCAAAGCACAGAAGTCCGGCAATCTTGCTAATCTGAGGTCTGAGCTGGATGCGGCGGTTGTGGGGCGCGGCGGGGATGCGCGGGCCCGCGCAGACATCGGTCAGCTGATGCTTGACTTCGGCCGGCCCGACATGGCCATTCAAGTCATTGAACCCGCGTACACATTGCCAGCCACCAAGATCACGCCGGCACTTTGGAGTGTTGCATTTACTGCAGCCACCAAGCTGGATGACAAAGCGCTCGCGGCAAAGGCACGCACTAACGGACTTGCAGCTGTAGATGCCATTAGCACAGCACTGGACCGTCCCGCGGCTGGAGACCGTGATAAGGCCGTGGTCATTTTGAATGCACTGGATGCGATTGACTTCCTGCAATCCAAGGCGGTTGACAAGCCCGCGGATGCCATCAAACTCGCTGAAAAACTGGCGGGATTCGCCAAGCAAAGCCCGCTGGCACTCTCACGTTGCGCGCTCGCCTACGCTGAGCTCTCTGGATCACCAAAAGACCTGGATAAAGCCATCACGCTTGCCGAAGATGCGCTGCTCTTCGCACGTGAGCAAGGAACCATCGATGCGGTTGTCGTTCGCTTAAAAGATACGCTAGGGTGGGTCCATCTCCTCCGGGGAAAGCCTCAAGATCTCTCCGCAGCACGACTCTTCCTGCGTGAAGTCGTAGATGAAAATCCTGACTCGGCAACATCCCGCTACCACTTAGCAAGGACATGGGAAGCACTGGGACTGCTCGATCGCGCTGTCACAGAGTACCAACGCGTGCTCTTCCTGCGCCCGGATGATTCCGAGACCAAGCAACGCCTCAAAGTGTTGAAGACACTCGGTGGCGAATCTAGTGGGCCGGTGAAATCGCCATCTCCAGCAACCAAGGATCAAGCTGGTCAATAGGTGGCTGCCCCGTATCCGTCATGCGGCCAAGCACATTGTGAGGTCGCGATTTCCCGTGATAATCAGAGCCTGCGGTCATCGTTAGTCCAAACTTGACCGCCATCCGCGCCAGCCGCTCGTTCTGTACCGGGGTGTGTTCAGGGTAATACACCTCGATGCCATCCATGCCAGCATCCGCCAACACCTTTATCCGCTGCTCCAGGGTTTCATGTGCCTTAAGGCGCAGCAGCATGGGGTGCGCAATATAGGCCCGTCCGCCTGCCGCATGAATAATTGCGATGCCTTCCGCGGGCGTCAGGCAATCGACC
The DNA here is from genome assembly GCA_041192625.1 of Armatimonadota bacterium. Classification (GTDB taxonomy): domain Bacteria; phylum Armatimonadota; class Armatimonadia; order Armatimonadales; family Armatimonadaceae; genus CAIRTT01. The sequence goes on along the minus strand of JBEEMN010000023.1, from coordinate 3,253 downwards.
GGCATAAACGCTTTGGCATCATCTCCAAGATAGGCCCGAAACGCATGATGCATATCGTTGCAATGACCATTGGCAATCAACCATTGCGCAAAATGCGGCCTGCCGACAACACCATCATCTGATGCATATTTACGAACATCGTTGATGTCGCAGGGAATCCCAAGCTGGGTCAACCTTCCGGCAATCAATTCGTTACGTTCGTTACGCGCACTCTGGACGCGCTCCAGCGTCTCGCAGAGCGTGACATTACCCGGGTCGATACCAAGTCCGAGCATGTGGCACTTACCTGGAGCTCCTGAGCACGAAAGCTCAATCCCGCAGATCAGTTTTGGCATGGATTCTGAAAGAACGCGACATCCTTCACGTGCCCCGGCAGTGGTGTCATGATCGGTTATCGCGAGGTGCGTCAGACCCATTGAACCTGCCTTTAGAAGGAGACCCATTGAACCTGCCTTTAGAAGGAGTTCCCGTGGGGTGTCCGAACCATCTGATGCCGTTGTATGCGAATGGAAATCAATGCAAGTCACACCTTTGTATTATGCACACCATGGCTCATATGGGTACAGCAATTGCAAACAGGTCGCTTGTAATGGATACCGCAACCCTTCCCACTGAAACCACTGAGCAGATTCCTGAACTTGTACCAAGTGTCGCTGAACGCCTGAGAGAGCTTCTTGCATCCGGGATGTCGCCGGTCCACCTGTGTGGACATACGGGTGTTGGTAAGTCGACCGCAGTCACTGAGGCGCTTGCCAGCTACCAGGAAGTTGTTCGGTTGGTCCTTGATGGAGTTGTAACTGCGGAAGGTGTTCTGGCACGTCTTGCCCTTGCAACGGGTACCGCTACCCTCAATGAACACGATGTTCTCAAGCGTCTGGAGAATCGCTCCTGCGTGGTTGTTTTCGACCAGATGGACGATCTCATCGCCGCTGGGCGCACGGATGTCATCGGCCTGATCAAGTCCATCTGTGCCGTCCCAGGTGTCCGCGTGATACTTGTCTCAGCAGTTCGGATTCCGTTTGATGTCGCTGCGCAAGTTGAGGTCAATGGTATTGATATCGAAGCTGCACAGGAACTGATCGGTTCTCATGTGGCATCCATCGCAGTCGAAGGCCTCTACGGCATCCCGCGCATCCTAAAAATGGCTGGTCCGCTGGCCAAAATCGATGCCAACAGCTTGTTTCATAGCATCCGCCGGGATGTCGCAGCGATGCCAGCGATTCACGATAACGCGATGAAGGTTTCTCGTGCAGTAGCCACACAGGTGCTCCGCCGTCTATCGTATGAATACAAGGATGCCCTGATTCTGCACGGTGTCTTGTCTGCATCGGCCTGTGGTGTTCCCGCTAACATCATGGAAGCGGCATTGACACCCGATCAACACACAAAGGTCCTCCAGCCTCTCCTCAACTCAGGCATCGTAGAAGCCCAAAACGGACGCTACATCGCCATTGGCCAAAGCACCGAAGAAAAGCGGACGGTGCGCTCATCCGACATGTTTGAGCGTCTGATGAAGGCATCGGCAGCTGCATGTGAACGGATACTGGACCACCTGGCGGGTGGAAACCACGGAGCGGATGCGATTCAGTGGTTGGATGGAGCCGGGTGGTATCTTGCCATCGCTGTCCTCTCTGATGGAAGCTCGGCAGGTCGCCAGCTGCGCCAGGCGGTTCCCCGCTTACTTGCTCACTGCGGTTGTCCTAAAGAGGCGGATGCGCTTGCGGTACGCCTCCAGTCAAGCGGTCAATACATCTCCGATGAAGATGTCGCATGGCAGACACTGCATCTGGTGGAAACTGGTCTTAGACGGTCGGTAAATCGCCCATTTGATTCCTTGCATCCAATATTTGCCAATGTAGCCTTCTCCAATGTACTGCGTGCAACAACGGGGATGGTGCTTGCTGAGGCCTATCTGCAGCAGGGCAAGTCTGAAATGGCTCGTGTGCTTGCTGGGCAAGTGCTTGAGATTGGTCACTTCGATGCGCGTACATCGGCAAAGTGCTATTGGTTACAAGCCCGCGCAATTCGTGCCCGGGATGGAGCGGCGTGTTCGGTGGATCCATTCATCAAAGCCCGCACTGCGGCGTTGAACGCAAATGACCTCCCGATTGTCAGCGCCTGCGCTGTTTCGATTTCCTGTATTCACGCTGCAAATGGCAACCCTCGGGATGCGGCAGAAGTGCTGATTGACTCATATGACTTGTTACGTTCATCCGATGATGACAAAACAAAGGCAATCCTCCTTAGGAGAGTCGCACGGGTGATCGAAGACACAGGGGAGCTTGAGCAGGCTGGCATCGTCGCATTCCAAGCCTATAACCATGCCATCAGCGCCGGGTCGGTTGAGCTGGCTGCATCCCTCTGTCAAATGATGATTGTGTACGGAGTTGAGTGTGCGGCTGTCCCGTTTGCACTTGCTGCATCGTTTTTGTCACAACAGCTTCGGATGGCGGCTGGGAGTACATCCAGTGTGATGTCGACCCGGATCGCATCAATGATGCAGGTTTTGAATGAATCTCATATTGACCTTGGGATGCCGCAAAGCACGGACGAAGCGACTGACATCATCAGTAAACAGGTGGATATCTGGAGAACGCAGCTGCGCCTCGAGCGTGGCGGATACAGAGCAGCCTAGATTTCACGTTTTATTGGATCCAGTGCAGTGCGCGTCGCGGCCGCTGTACGGTCTACAATAGTGCGTGAATATTCCAGCCCTCCGGCGTAAGCCGGTTATCTCCGACCTCTTACGCTTCAAGACCGCTGCAGATCCCAGAGTTGCTCCGGGTGGTGCAAGGGTCGCCTTTACCATCAAGGCAATCGATGTCACTGCCGACAAGTACACTCAGCAAATCCACGTCTGGGGGCCGACGACGGGTGGTGTGAGCGCCGTTCGCCAGTGGACGCATGCAGCAGCAGGTGCATCCGGGCAATCCTGGTCTCCTTGTGGCGAATGGCTTTACTTTGTCTCATCCCGTAAAGATGACCGCTCCGCGATTCATCGCATTAATGTCCACGGCGGTGAGGCAGAGCTGGTTCTGCTCCCTGATTCTGGAGCGCTTGGCGAGTGGGTTCTTTCTCCCAGTGGTGGGAAGCTTGTGTATACGGTCATCCACAAGGATGTCGCGGCGGAGCGCAAGTCTGCTGCCGGCAAGTCTGATGTAAAGCCGCTTCCCCGTGTAATCACAAAGCTGCACTACCGGTCGGAGGGCAGTGGGTTTATCAGTGCCCGTAACCCGGATGTTTTCCTGTTTGA